>JBKEAX010000348.1:0-4409 GCA_047972825.1 Hyphomicrobiaceae bacterium
CCCTATCGGGCGGCTATAGCCGCGATGACGCCTGCGCGAAGCTGGCGAAAAACAAAGGCATGATTGCCTCGTTCAGTCGTGCGCTCAGCGAAGGTCTGTCGGCACAGCAAAGCGATGAAGATTTCAATGCCATGCTGAAAGCATCTGTCGATAAGATCTACGCGGCATCCATCACGTAGTTGCGAAGTGATGCCGGCAACAGAATTTCGAACGACTTGCATATAAACATACGAACGGCCGGAATTGCTTCCGGCCGTTCGCCTTGTTTTGCGATATCTACACAGCGCCGGGCTACTGATGCGGTGTCTTGCGCATGAACTATTCCGCAGCCGCCTTCTGCTGGTCGGGCAATGTCCCCCGGATGATGTAGCGAAGAATATCCACCACCTGCGCTGGCGTTTCTGTCACTGCGCAGGCCGCTTCATCGACTTCTTTCAACGCATGGGCATGTTCGGGCATATGCATGATGATGAGCGGCTTGCCCAAAGCGGCCGCGTAGCCTGCATCAAATGCCGCGTTCCACTGCTTGTACTTGTCACCGAAACGCACGACAACGATGTCAGCCTTCTCGATCAACGTACGGGTACGGATAGCGTTCACGCCGGCGCCCTTGCGATCATGCCAGAACTTGTCTGGCTCCGCGCCAAGAATCGCGACACCACAATCATCGCTTGCCGCGTGGTCTGTGACAGGCGCTGAAAACGCAATGTCGAGCCCAGCCCGGGTAACACCATCGGCAATTGCGTCGCGCCAGTTGGTGTGGATCTCGCCAGACAGATAAACGCGCCATTCGGCCGCCATTTGTGGTCTCCTTGTAATGAAATTCGCAGTTTGCTGGAGTTTGAGCTAACATAATGCACGTAAATTCGTGGGCAAGCCTTGCTGGGCCCCTTTTCCGCCCCATTCGAGTTCGATAGCCTCAAGCCTTCTGCGACATTGGGCCCAAGATGCCCGGACGATGCCAGGAATTGTGTCAGGAATCGTGTGATGTCTGCCAACGACATATCCAAACTTTATCTCGTTCTTGATGCTGGGCCGCGGGCCGTAAGCCGGCTTGAAGCCGCATTGGCGGGTGCAAATTTCTCAGTCGTGCTGCTGATCCCGCCGCACGGCAAGACGCTGGAAGCTGCCTCCGTTCTGCCGCTGATTGAAATCGCGCAAGCAAACGACGTTGCCGTGATGCTGGCGGATGATGCTCAACTCGTGCGCACGACCAGAGCAGATGGCGTGCATTTGAGGTGGTCCAACGACATCGGATCGCGCGCAGCGGACGCCCGGGAAGTTCTTGGCAAAGCCTTCATGCTGGGTGTCGATGTCGGGCAATCGCGCCATGACGCAATGGAAATTGGTGAAGCTGGCGCCGACTACATCGCGTTTGGCATTCCAGAGCATGCCGAAGACCGCGAGGCTGCGCGTGCGCGCCGCGCTGAGCTATGCCACTGGTGGTCTGAAATATTCGAGGTTCCATGCGTCGCATTCAACGTTGAGAACGGCATTGAAGCGGAAGCTCTTGCCGCGGCTGGTGCAGATTTTGTGGCCGTTCGTCTGCCGCCTGCTTCGACAGCGGACGACATCAAGAGTTTTGTTGCCGACATCTACCAACGGCTTGCGACGATTGCTGATGCGGCATGAGCGGGCGATTGTCAAAAACCAGCGCGGCACTTCTAACGCGCCAGCATGCAATAGCGAGCCATAGTCGCGGCCGGCGTACCGGGCCCTGCTGGACGCTACACGCATTAGGTCTCGTGGTACTCGCCCTGACAGCGTGGGCACCTGCCGTTTCCGCAGAAACAAGTTCGTGGGTGCAGCGCGCTAACGAAATGCCCGCGCCAGCCAACAAACGCAAAGCAAGGACAACCGCCGAGGCCAAGCCGGAGCGCCTTTTTACAGGTCCGGGCGTGTCGAGCCACGGCAAATCGTTGCAAAAGTTCGAAAAGAGCAGCCCCAAGACGGGTATCGTCAAACCGTCGCCGGAAAACGACGATCCGTTTCTGGCTTTTGATCAAGGCCGCTATCTCACGGCACTTAAACTCGCCCAGCAGAAGGCCGAAGCGGGCGATGCCCGCGCGCACACGCTGATCGCGCGCATCCATGCTGACGGGCTGGGCGTCAAGAAGAACCTAATTCTAGCTGCGCAGTGGTACAAGCGCGCGGCCGAATTGGGTGATGTCGACGGCATCTTTGCCTATGGGGTCATCCTGGCGGAAGGGCGCGGTGTCAAAATTGACCGCTCCGGTGCAGCCGAGATGTTCGAGCGCGCCGCCAAGACGGGACACGCTGCTGCCAACTACAATCTCGGCCTGCTCTTCCTTAATGGTGATGGCAAGCCGGAAAACCCCTTTCGCGCTGCGCAGCACATCCGGTATGCGGCTGAACAAGGTATCGCTGCTGCCCAGTATGACCTTGCCGGGCTTTACCAAAATGGACGCGGCGTTCCCTTCGATGCCGTTGAGACGTCTCGCTGGCTGCGGGCAGCTGCAGAGCAAGGCATGGCGGCCGCGCAATTTGACTATGCTGTGCTGCTCTTGAAGGGCCAGGGCTTGAGAGAGGACGAACCCAAGGCCGTGGAATACCTGAAAGCTGCTGCTGACCAGAACATTGCAGGCGCTCAGAACCGGCTCGCCTATGTCTACCTGGAAGGTATCGGCGTCGATAAAAATAAGCCCGAGGCAGCCAAGTGGCGATTGATCGCCAAGGCAAACGGCATTGGTACCGATAAGGTCCTCGATGAGATGGTTGCCGCCCTGCCAAAGGCTGAACACACCGCTGCCGAACAGGCCGCTTCAAGCTGGCAGGAAAGGAAGCTGCTGCCGTTCTAGTGTGGCGTCGCGCCAAAATTGTATGCGGTTGCGGCGATGGTTCAATTTTGGCGCGACAGGCCACGAGGGTTCGGACCCAATAGCAATGAGTCCGCAAGATCGTCAGCCGAGGCGACAGAGGCCAGTGGGCGGAGCGCAGGACATGCCCGGCATATTCAATCGAAGAACGCGCCGCATATTTCGTCTCGGCTGGCGACCCTCCGGGCAGCCCGGGTTTGCCCGCCTAGAGCATGTTCAGCCGAAGTGGACGCGGTTCGGCGTGAAGAACATGCTCAAAATAAAAGAAAATAGAGCGCAGGCGCGATTCCATGAAAAGTGAACGCGATCTAGGAAGGTCAGGACAGAGGCACCTGCAATGCGCGATAGAGGCAATTCTCGCCCCCACTACACCCGCATCGGCATCAGCACATAAAGCGCTGTAGCATCACCGGTATCGCGAACCATGGTCGGCGAGGCGGGATCAGCCAACATGAAACTCGCCTCGTCACCTTCAAGCTGACTGGCAATGTCGAGCAGGTAACGCGCGTTGAAACCGATATCGAGCGCGTCGTTGGAATATTCGACACCAATCTCTTCTGTCGCGCTGCCACCATCGGGATTGTTGACCGACAGCACCAGCTTGTCCGGCGTTATGTTGAGCTTCACCGCCCGCCCGCGTTCACTCGCAATCGTCGAGACACGATCCACCGCGCTCATGAATTCCGCATTGGGAACCTTCAGCACTTTATCGTTGCCCTTCGGAATGACCCGCTCGTAATCAGGAAACGTGCCGTCAATGAGTTTCGAAGTTAGCGTGACCGTACCAATTTCAAACCGGATCTTGGCATCGCTGACACCAACGTTGACCGTCCCGCCCGACGCCTCGATCAGCCGATGGAGCTCCTGCACCGTCTTGCGCGGCACGATCACACCCGGCATGCCTGCAGCACCGTCCGGCAGGGCAAGCTCGACTTGCGCCAGGCGATGCCCATCCGTCGCCACCGCCCGCAACACCTCACCATCACCGCTTGTCGCAGTGTGCAGGTAGATACCGTTGAGATAGTAGCGCGTCTCTTCCGTTGAAATTGCAAAGCGGGTTTTTTCAATTAGCCGCTTCAAGTCTGAAGCCGACAACTCGAACGAATGCGTCATTTCACCAACCGCGACGTCGGGAAAATCTTCCGGAGATAAAGTCTGCAACGCAAAGCGCGCCTGCCCGGCCGCAATCGTCAACCGCTCCTTCTCTGCGTCTGCCTTGACCTCTATTTCCGCACCGTCTGGCAACTTGCGAACAATGTCGTGCAGGATGTGCGCAGGAACCGTGACGGCGCCGGATGCCCCGACATCCGCACTAACAGACTCAATCACCTCGCGCTCAAGATCCGTCGCCTTGAAGGAAAGCTGGTTGTCTTTCGCCCTGAGCAACACGTTGGAAAGGATCGGGATGGTCGTGCGCCGCTCGACGACACTCGTCACGTGACTGAGCGCCCGTAGAAGCTCACCTCGTTCGATGACTAGCCGCATGCACACTCCTCAAGCGGTTTGATGAAAGGCAGAGCCTAAGGCCACCTGTTACGCAATTCCAAGGGTGGATGGGGCTCATACTAGGAA
>JBKEAX010000357.1:0-3809 GCA_047972825.1 Hyphomicrobiaceae bacterium
ATCAGATCACCATAGGTCGCTTCACGTTTGATATTCGCCACTGCCCGGGCCACTCGCCGGGGTCGGTCGTGCTGCTCAATGACGCGCAGAAGTTCGCGGTTGTCGGCGACGTCTTGTTCCGTGGCTCCATTGGCCGCACCGATTTCCCATACGGCGATCATGCGGCGCTTATTACCGCAATCAAGACCAAGCTTCTGCCGCTGGGAGATCCGTGGTCCTTCATCTGTGGCCATGGCCCGGGCAGCACATTCGAATTGGAGCGCCGTACCAACCCGTACCTGCAGGGTTGAATTATTGGCCCGGGCGTTAGAGCATGTTTAGCCGAAGTGTGCAGCGGTTCGGCGTGAAAAACATGCTCCAGAGATAAGAGCATGTTTAGCCGAAGTGTGCAGCGGTTCGGCGTGAAAAACATGCTCTGAAGCTCGAAACTCAAAGTAATCGTGGCGTTGATGCGCCTCAGTGGCGACGCCGCGACCAGCCATCAAAGTCGAGATTGACGTCCAGGCAGCCGAAGATGCCGCATTCCTGCATCAGACCGCCGCGCCCATCGCTGCGGCCTTCCCAATAGTCAACCGTTTCGACACGAAGCGTCTCGGAGCACGAGCGCCTGCAATATTCCCAGGTGCCGCCGGGAAGCCGCACCTGCGGGCCGAGTTTGGTCATTCTCACCGGCCCCGAAACCGATCCATTACCATGGCGGGATCGTGCAACGACATATCCCTCATCCAGGCCATTGTAGCCATAATCGCGGTTGAAGAGCCTGCCTGCCTGGGTTTGCGATACGAGCAGAAGGTTTGCGGCCGCAGCAAAGAGAATGGCGGTGGTGATCGTGCGCAGGATCATCTTTGGCTCCCGAATTCCGGTGGACCGAGTTATTCAGTGGTGTTGCGTTGACGTGCATTACGTACCCAAAACCCGCTTGCACTGGTCATACCGCATTGCAGGACCTGAGTAGGCGGGCCGAATTCATACCAGCAACATTCAGCCTTAAGGTATCACAAATCATGAAAATGCTGGGGCAGCCGTGGTATAGCGTGACTATTCCCAAAAGCTGTTGCTTGGGTGCATCGAACGCACAACGTTGCTGATTCAACTCAACCTTTCCGCGGTTGATTGGCCTCTCCAGGCGTCAGCCTTAAATGCTCATGGTCAAGACAACACTCAGCCGCGCGACAACGACAGATCCAGCCCACGGAACGTCGACCCTGTCGTTGATATCGTCACCGATTGAGACTTGTCGCCAAGCCTGACCGACATGCGGCCGTTGAGCCCGCCACCTTGAATTGACAGAGACATACGGGAGGAGGAAGCTTTTCCAGTCACGGCACCCGCCGCGTTATATGTACGCTCCTCCCAATTGCCAGAGACGCTACCGCCTGAATAAGAAAGGCTTGCACGCATTTCGATTTTGCTGGCCGCACTGGCGCACCGTATCGCCATGCCCAGGTCAGATCCGCCGGACTTGAGCGTATAATAAGCGCGGCACCGGATCGTCTCCGATTTCCCGCCTTCCAGACGCACTTTGCCTTGGCCTGACCAGGTTCCCGCCAGGTTCGAGAACGGGCTATCTGCCCAAGCGCTTTGCGTAAAGCTGCTTACCGCAAGCGCCATCGCGACGAGCGCAATCGCTCCCGTGCGGTCAAAAGACACTTTCATATCGTCTCCTCCCAGGTCGGCCCCTCTCATCGCACCTGATCCCGGAGCGAAATGCCTGCCATCAATGTTCATTATTTACCCACTTAGCGCAAATTGCGAGAGACGCCCAGTCGAACGTCCCAACTGGGGGAAATGCTGATGCAAAAAAGCACAACCTGCCGTGTGGTTTCATCAAAGCGCATAATCAAAATGAGCTGTGCAGGCCCAAGTTTCGAGCATTTTCCACGGTCCGGACAGTGGCGGAGGCTGAAGTGTGGCATAGGCTGTGGGTGTTTGAAAATCCACCAGGAGAAGCCCGTTCGTGGCGTCTTATTCGCCTGCAATCTGTGCACTGCCAACTTGTTGGCGGGCCGTCACTGGCGGGCTTTGCATATAGACGGCGATCAACTTGGCAACCGCCTCAAGGCTGTCCATATGCACACGCTCATATCCGTGCGAGGCGTCCAGGCCAAAACAGATCAGGGCCGTCCTGATGTCATTGCCGGCTTCCAGCGCCGACGCACTGTCGCTGCGGTAGTATTTGAACACATCGCGGGAATGCCGGATTGAGAATTCCCGCGCCAATTCGCACAAGCCGTTGGAAAGGTGCCAGTCGAACGGCCCGGATTCATCCTTCATGCAAATGGTTGCGCCGTATTCGGATGTGTTCTGCCCTGGTGCGAGAGTGCCGTTATCAATCGACACCATTTCTGCGACGTCGCCATGAAGGACGTGGCTCGCGCCCGTCCCCGTCTCTTCTGAGATGGTGAACAGCAAGTGGCAGTCGACCGGCAGTTGCGTGCCAGATTCGATCACGGCCTTTGTCGCAGCCAATAGGCAGGCAACACCGGCTTTGTCATCAAGGTGGCGTGAATTGATGAAACCGTTTTCCGAGAACTCGGTTCCCGTATCGATGGCAATCACATCACCCACGTATATCGGTAATCGCATAAGATCGTGCCGCGTCGCGACGCGCTCATCAAGGCGAACCTCGACGTGCTCCCAGCTGACAGGCATCGTATCAACGCCTTCATTGTAGACGTGGCCGGAAGCTTTTAGCGGCAACACAGTGCCTCGAAAGCGGCCACCGCTGGATGAGTAGACGATGCACCGCGCACCCTCTGCAAATCGCGAAGACCATGTTCCGATAGGCACGATTTCGAGTCTGCCATTGTCCTTCAGACCCTTGACCATGGCGCCGAGCGTATCGACATGGGTGACAACGGCGCGATCGGGACTGGACTGGACACCGGTGATATTGGCGCGAATCGCACCCCGCCGTGTCAATTCCAGCGGCAGATCAAGGGCGCGCAGTTCTTCGCAAACAAGGGCCACAACGGCATCGGTGAAGCCCGTCGGGCTGGGAGTCCTGAGCAGGCGGGCGAGAACACGCGTAAGGTACGCGATGTCGATCTCAAGCCGTTGCAACTCCCAATCTCCTTCGAATCATGAATGCCATTTGAAACAGTCTACACATTACGGCGGCCCTGTCGCGGGCATCGCTTGGCACTGCGCATACAGTGTGTGACGTAACGCAGAACGAAGCTGAGGTCCAGATGTTGAGGTCATGGAAATTCTGCTAAAATAATATGTTCTTCCGGTATGTTTATAGATTCATTGAAGGTGAACTCAGGCCTGCATAACCGGATTGGCGACAAGCGCAATATGCCAGGGATGCCTCGTCAGCAACACATGTCATGGCTTCAGCTCCGTCGTCGGCAAATGTAGGAGCGCAACAGGAACACGAGGACAAGCGGGACAATTCCGACCACGGCATGGACGACCGCATGGCGCGTTATGACGGATTGGAACGCCGCCTGCGTTGCGGGGTCATTGGCAGAAATGTCCATCGGTATGTGAGGCCAGGTGTTGTAGCCGTGCACTGCCGTAATCACAGCCCATGCCAGTGCGGCAGCAAGTGATCCCAACATGCACAAGCCGGAAAGTTTTGGGCTCTGGCCGGCACCGGCCGGTTCATTGCTTTGTGTCATGCTCGGCGTCTCCTCCATCATTCTTGTGCGGCAGTGGCTTGGTTTGATGCAGCTTTACAGTCAGCTCATGACCTTGGTGATTGCAGGTCGCCTGGTCAATGCCCCGGCGCGTCAAAACAGCAAACCCACCGCCGGACCGTGATATTGCGGCCGTCTTGCTTGACTTGATTGAAGAGCTTGCTG
>JBKEAX010000386.1:0-3526 GCA_047972825.1 Hyphomicrobiaceae bacterium
TCGCCGCCATGCCATCGAACAAGACAGACAAAGTCCAATCCAGCTCTTCGCATCCGCCAGCAAAGATGACGTCCTGCTTGCCCCACTGAATCAGTTCAGCCGCATTGCCGATGCAGTGCGCTGAGGTCGAGCACGCCGATGAGATTGAATAGTTAACGCCCTTGATGCGGAAGTTCGTGGCCAGCGCCGCGCTGGGTCCCGAGCACATCGCCTTGGGTACTTCAAACGGGCCAACCTTTTTCGGGCCCCGGTTCAGCGCTGTCTCTGCGGCCGCGACGATCGCGCGGGTTGAAGGCCCACCAGCGCCGACGATGATGCCGGTGCGTTCGTTGACGACATCGCTTTCTTCCAGGCCCGCATCCTGGATCGCCTGCTCCATGGCGATGTAGTTCCAGCCGACGCCTTCTTCCATGAAGCGCCGCGGCTTGCGCGGGACATGCTCGGTCCAATCGATTTGCGGTGCACCGTGCACCTGGCACCTGAACCCCAGTTCGGCATACTTGTCTGCCTTGACGATGCCGGACTTGCCCTCCCTGAGGGACGCGGTCACCTCCTGGCTTGAATTGCCGATTGAGGAAACAATCCCCATCCCGGTGACGACGACGCGCCTCATGACCTCAATTTCCCCTCTTCTCCACTTGTCTGATCGCCATCGGCGGTCAGGCAATGATGCGTAGTCCAGATCGCCATTCCCAGCCATGTTGGCCCAGCTTTGTGGGTTAACCAATATCGTCCGATTGGGTTCGGGTTCGACAGAACAACGCGTCAAATTTTTGAATTACGCCGATGCGTCCTCTTCCCGCTCGAACAGACCGACCCGCATGTCGGCGACCGTGTAGATTGGCTCGCCGTCGGCAATAAGCGTTCCATCCGCGATTCCCAGCTTGAGTTTGCGCAGAATGACACGTTTGATGTCGACAACGTATTCAACCTTTTTCGTCGACTTCAGCACCATGTTGGTGAACTTCACTTCGCCGACCCCCAGAGCCCTTCCGCGGCCTGGCGCACCGAGCCAGCCCAGGTAGAAACCGGTGAGTTGCCAAAGCGCGTCAAGGCCTAGGCAACCCGGCATCACCGGATCCCCTTCGAAATGGCAGTCGAAGAACCAGTTGAGCCGGTCATTGCCTGCAACCATGAGCTCTGCCCGGATCTGTCCTTTTCCATGCGCGCCGCCGTCTTCTGACACAAGCGAAATCCGGTCGAACATCAGCATCGGCGGAAGCGGCAACTGGGCGTTGCCTGGACCAAACAAGCGGCCGTGTCCGCAGTCCAGCAGGTCCTCGAATTCAAAACTCGATCGGCGTGAGGTCATGGTTATGGCAGCTCCCCCGGTGAACGGCGCGGTATCTCCCGCCGGGCTGGCGCCCAGGCATCTTTGGGCTACCCTTCAAAAGGTAAAGACGGCCAGCGTCAAGCCGCATCTGGAGCTTGCCGATTTCAGCGAGGCCTCTTCGTGCGCCGCCCGCAAGTTGCAGTACCCGGCGCTGCTCACTATAATACCTAGGTCGAAAGCCGTATTTAGAACTTCAAACTGTCGTGCGTGCGCACCCCTGCTTGGCGTTTTAAGTCAACGTTGAGGGGATTATGGCTTATAATGTGCATTCGCGTTAAAGCAGTTGTGCTTGATAGTGAGTGGTTGTATTTATTGCGATAACTCGCAGAATTCACTGGAGAATGTTAGTCTTGTTTGATCGATAAGACGTTTTCGGATTTGGGAATTCTGTGCCCGCAGAATAAGTGCTGCGGCAGATGTTGCGATTACTGACAAAGGAACGACGACGTCATGAGCCGGCCGCAAGACCATCAAGACCCGCAAAATCAGGGGACGGATAGTATTTCTGCTGGCAACAGCCAGATTGGTGCGCGTCTGCGCAGCGCCGGCCTCAGGCCGACGCGCCAGCGTTTAGCTTTGGGCGAGCTGCTTTTCGGCGCTGGTGATCGACATATCACCGCGGAAGTGCTTCATGCCGAAGCCCTGGCTGCCGGTGAGCAGGTCTCCCTGGCGACGGTTTATAATACGCTGCACCAATTCAAACGAGCCGGCCTTCTGCGCGAGCTGGCCATTGATGGCACGCGAGCCTATTTCGATACCAACACGTCCAATCACAACCATTTCTTTGTCGAGGATGCCGGCGAACTGATGGATATCGATAGTGGTTCCATTCGTGTTGATGGTTTGCCTGAGCCGCCTGACGGCATGAAGATCTCCCACATCGACGTCGTCGTTCGTCTCGTGAAGGCGTGAAGAACATATTCTATTTCAGCTGCTCGTTGGCGTAGACGCCCCACAGCTGCTTCTGCTCCAGATAGCCGCGGAAGGACTGGATGGTGACGTAGCACCAGTCTCCATCGCAGCTCTGCACGTCGGCAATAACCCCCGCCTCGATCATGGCCACGGCCTGAGCCCGATCGCTGCCGCTCGTTCGTAATGCAACCTGCGGACGCGCCGCCTCCCGCTTCAGCTCCCATGGCAGAACCAGCGCAGTCCGGCGGCCCGATAACAGCGCTGACAGGATCCAGCCGGTAGTACCCTCGGCGTCACGAACCTTGCGCCATGATTCGTATTCCTCAACCACTTCAACTGGCAGGCCGGCACGGCGATAAACCCAGGCCGTTGGGTAATCCGTCCCGGGCCCTTTTCGCAGGTTGACCCGATCCGATTTGAGGCTGACGTAGCGCGGAAGTGGCAGCCCGCTTGGGCCGACCTTTGCAGGCGTTTGCGCCCAAAGCGGGCCAGCCGCAGCTCCTACCAGAGTTATGGCTGTTACGAAGGCCACAACCCCTATGTGGACACGCCAGATACCGCCAGACCGCTGTTTGAAGAGCGCCCCTTCAGAAGCTGGCTTCACGCCGCAATGCGTCGCACTACGTATCGTCATGATTGTCGTTATTTCTCCCGCTTTCGCGCCGCCACGGCACGTCGCCATTCCCTAGCGGCCCCAACCCGCCGATATTCCCTGCCATCAAGGGATTAAAGTCTATCGGGCACTTTGTCATTGCCAAGGCCTTCTGATAGACACATGCGGAAACTCACCCAATGGCCCCCGCAGTGACATCAGCGGACCAGGCCCAAGACCGGCCTCACACCTTTAACCGGAAGTTGCCATGCCTCAAGCCACCAAGAAGCCTGTCGTCATCGTTACCCGCAAGTTGCCCGACGTGATCGAAACACGCATGCGCGAGCTGTTTGACGCTCGCCTTAACGACGACGACCACCCCATGACACAGGCTGAATTGGTCGAAGCCGTGCGGGAGGGCGACGTTCTGGTCCCCACTGTCACCGATCGCATCGACCGCGCCGTGATCAGCCAAGCTGGGCCTAATCTGCGCCTGATTGCCAACTTCGGTACGGGCGTCGACAATATTGACCTCGATACAGCGCGCAACCGCGCCGTCACCGTTACCAATACACCGGGCGTGCTGACCGAAGACACGGCCGACATGACCATGGCGCTTATCCTCGCCGTTCCCCGCCGCCTGGCTGAGGCAACAAGCTATCTCAAGGACCCCAGGAACCAATGGGCAG
>JBKEAX010000430.1:0-5383 GCA_047972825.1 Hyphomicrobiaceae bacterium
TGTAGCCTTCTGCCAGTGACGACGGCGCAGGAAGAAGATGCTTCAGGAACTCCATTGGGATGACGTCTACGCCCTTGTACTTGACGGGATCGATGCGCGTCATGCCAACGTTGCTCAGCACGTCCAGGTGCTTGATGTAGTTGTCCGAAAAGGTCATCCAGAAACGGATCTGCTTCAAACCCTTGATATGCTTGACGAGGCTTTCTTCTTCCTCGTGATAAATGAGGTAGGATTTAACCGGCCCGACTTCCGGATAGTCGATCATTGTCGAAATCGTCAGCGGATCAATCTCAATCCACTTCCCGTCCTTCCAATACTTTCCGCGCTGCGTTACCTCGCGCAGATTGATCTCAGGATTGAAGTTTGTCGCGAACGCCTTGCCGTGATCGCCGGCATTGCAATCGATAATGTCGATGGTGTGGATCTCGTCGAAGAGCTTTTCCTGCGCATAGGCGCAAAAAACATTCGTTACGCCCGGGTCAAAGCCACAGCCAAGCACCCCCATGATGCCAGCCGCCTTGTAGGTTTTGTTGTAGGGCCACTGCCATTTGTAAGTGAACTTGGCTTCATCCCTGGGCTCGTAGTTGGCCGTGTCCATGTAGTGCACGCCCGCTTCCAGGCATGCATCCATGATCGGCAGATCCTGATAGGGCAGCGCCATGTTGATTACGAGGTCTGGCTTGACCTTGTTGATCAACTTTACAGTCGCGTCGACATTGTCGGCATCAACCTTGGAGATATCGATCTTCGAAACAGCTTCGGACTGCACCTTCTTGCAGCTTTCAAGCCTTCGCGATGCGAGATGGACCTTCTTGAACACGTCGCGGTTCATCGCGCATTTTTTGGCAACGACGGAACCGGCAGCTCCGGCACCGATGATAAGAACGTTCTCCAACTCTAAATCTCCTTGGAACTGGGTGAATCTGGAGGTGGGCGGACAGGAACCTCCAGATTCTTGCGCTACCAGCACGCCCGGCTTCTACGCCTGGAACAAGAAGCATCGAACTAGCCGATTAGGCGTTCCCGTTCAACAGATCCGCACCTGTGCGGCCAGCTTCAGGTTTCTAAAATGCCTCGTGGACAACCGGCAATATTGTTGCTGTCCAGCCACTAAACAAAGAAAGATCGCCCTCATACCCCCGTTGTGACTTTGCTGCGATTGCTTGTGTATTAATCATCTGCAAATAATTGTTTTGGGCTGTTGATTAAAATCAGCACTGAATACTGATTGGGTACATCCGACGCTATGCGCGCCTTATTTGCCAAGCTTCTAATCCTGCTGATGAGCGTGCACATCCTAGTGCCTGCGGGATTCATGCTTGATCATGCGCGCGACGGATCCGGCGATCTCACCCTCGTCATTTGCCATGCCGATTTTTCCGATCCGTCTAGCCCCCTTCATCCGGGAGGTGATACTGATCGCGACGAGGAACGCGCACAGCAAACGCTTTGCCCTTATGCTTCTATTGGCGCAACTGCCCTGGATGAGACGACGCCTGATTCAAATACCGGCCCCGTTGCCTACGACGTGGTCGAGTTTCCAGCAGCTGCCACGCAGACCATTGCCATCAGGCAATGGCGCCGGCCTTCGGCGCGCGCCCCCCCGATTGCGACCTGATTCACTTCTGAAATTAGGAGTGTTCCCGGCAATGTTGCGCTGATTGAAGCAGCAACGCGGAAGGAACGTGGTCGCACTCTCAACGAGCTTGAAAAATGACATCCCCAACTCGCCTTTTCACGGGCCGCGCTGCGCTGTTATCAGCAATCGCGGTAACCTCGCCATTGTCTGCTGTTCATGCTCAGCAGGCTACGAGTTCAGACAGCCAGCTCCCCCCAGTGACGGTTGAGCAGCAGTCTCCCCCCACGGCGCAGCCAAAACCGCGCGTATCCAAGCCTTCGTCTGGCAGCACCGCGTCAAAAAGGACTGCAAAAAAGCGGCCAAGAAAGAAGCCTGCGCAATCCAGTCCTGCACCTGAAGCCGCGCCAGTGGTTACTTCAGATAGTGACGAGTTCGACGCACCGGAGCGCGAAACGGGCGTAGGCACTGACGGCTTGGCGCTGCCCGCAACGACAACCACCGCGCGCGAGCAGTCAATCGCGCCAGACCTCGTCAACACCAGCGATACCGCCACTCTTCTGAAAAGGGCGCCAGGCGTCAGCATCTTCCAGTCCGGAGGCGTATCGGGCCTGCCCTCCATCAACGGCCTTAATGATGACCGCGTGAGGATCATGCTCAACGGCATGGCGGTGACGTCGGCCTGCGGCAACCACATGAACCCGCCGCTGTCTTATATCGACCCTGCGCAAGTCGGAAAAGTCGAGGTTATCAGCGGTGTTACACCTGTATCAAAGGGCGGTGACAGCATCGCCGGTACGGTGATTGTCGAAAGCCCCGAGCCGCACTTTGCAGACGTTGGCGAGGGCATCCACACCGCCGGCAGCATCACCGGGTTTTATCGCTCCAACGGCGATGTCGCGGGCACGTCAGCCCGGGCACATGCAGCCACACAGAACATGTCAATCGACTACACCGGCGCCTGGGTGCGATCGGACAACTACGAGGACGGCCGTGGCGACGAAGTCCGCGCCACCGAATACGAATCGCAAAACCACGATGTGCGTGTGGCCATCAAGAACGGCGGAGATCTGTTC
Organism: Hyphomicrobiaceae bacterium; assembly: GCA_047972825.1. Classification (GTDB taxonomy): domain Bacteria; phylum Pseudomonadota; class Alphaproteobacteria; order Rhizobiales; family Hyphomicrobiaceae; genus JAEUMD01. The sequence continues at coordinate 2,653 of JBKEAX010000430.1, forward strand.
ATCGTCCAGGGTGGACTCCAGTTCATCCCGCATCAGGGTTTCGTCAACCAGCGCATGGACATGGTCGACAACGAAAGCTGGTACCTGAACACGCAGTATGTCGGCAAGTTCGGCTGGGGTAAGCTGGAAGCCAAGGCGTTCTACCGCCATGTCGAACACAAGATGAACTACCTGGATGACAAGAAATACAGCAACCCGATGATGCCGCGTAACATGCCCATGCGCACGGATGCGGAGGACATAGGGTATTCCATCAAGGCAGAGATCCCACTTGGCGATCGCGATCTCATCCGCGTTGGTAACGAACTGCACTACAACAGTCTTGACGACTGGTGGCCACCTGTTCCTGGCATGATGATGATGTGCTGCGACACCTACGAAACCGTCAACGACGGACGCAGAACGCGGCTTGGCACCTTCATCGAGTGGGAGCGGCAATGGGACCGTGCCTGGTCCACGATGCTCGGCGTTCGTAACGACATGGTCTGGATGAATACCGGAGACGTGAAGGGATATAATGGCGGTATGATGTATGGCCCGGACGCCGCCGCCTTCAACGCACGCAGCCACAAACGCACTGACACGAACTTCGACGTCACCGCGCTGGCCCGCTTCGAGCCCAATTCAATGAGCATCTTCGAGTTGGGCTATGCGATGAAGACACGCTCGCCGAACTTCTACGAGCGCTATGCCTGGAGCACCAATTCGCAGATGGCCATGAACATGATTACATGGTTCGGCGATGGCAACGGTTACACTGGGAATCTGGATCTTGACCCTGAGCGTGCCCACACCGTCAGCCTGACGATGGGTTGGCATACGCCCGACAAGGCGTGGAACCTGAAGGTTACGCCGTACTATACCTACGTACAGGACTACATCGGCGTCAGGAAAATTGGCGACCAGATGGGAGGTCAATTCGTCAATCTCCAGTTCGACAACCACGACGCAGAGCTTTACGGCGTCAACATCTCCGGCGCCATGCCTCTGATTCGGCAATCCGACTATGGCAGCTTCACGCTGACGGGAACGGCGGCCTATGTTCATGGCGAAAATGTCGACAACGACGTGCCGCTCTACCAGCTGATGCCGTTCAACAGCCGGCTTGCGCTCCTTCATAAGTTCGGCGGATGGACCAGTGCGGTCGAACTCGACCTGGTCGCAGGCAAACACAACGTCGACACCGTGCGCAAGGAGATGAAGACTTCAGCCTACGCGCTCGTCAACCTGCGCACGAGCTACGAATGGGAGCGCTGGCGCTTCGATCTCGCCGTCGAGAACGTGTTCGACAAGTATTACGAGAACCCGCTTGGCGGCATCAACATGGAAGAAGCGATCCGTGGATTGCCCAAGGATAACGTCGCAGGCTACGGCCGCTCATTCAATGTCGGCGCGACATTGAAGTTCTGAACAATGTGCCGCGGTTTGCCGTGAACATGCTGCTTTATCCTTGAGCATGTTTCTTATCGTGAACTGCGGCACACTTCAGATTTGGGTCCAGAGCCTAGATCGCGTTCACTTTTCACGAAATCGCGAACACGCTCTATGTTCTTTTATTTTGGGCATGCTCTTCACGCCGAACCGCGTACACTTCGGCTGAACATGCTCTAGACAAGTTCAATTCAACCAGGATGCCGGCACTCGTTTCCGTCTGTGATGCGTTGTGCGTTTTTTCTCCAGGGTGTTACCTTCTGCTGCGGTTCCAGCGCAAAGTGCAGGAAGGGAAACCGAATGCGCCTTCTGATTGCCGGATGGCAGGGACAGGTTGCCCGCGCCATTGCCGAACGCGCACCAGGGCGCAGCGACATTTCAGCCTGCGCACTGGGCCGTCCAGCCCTCAACATTTGCGAAGTCCGCACGATTGAGCGCGCTTTGTCGGAAAACCGGCCTGACGTGATCATCAACACGGCTGGTTACACGGCCGTTGATGAGGCGGAAGACAACCCCGAACGGGCGTTCGCTTTCAATCGCGACGGAGCAAGACTGCTGGCGCAAGTGGCTGCGCGACGGGATGTGCCAATCATCCATCTTTCCACGGTCAACATTTTCGATGGCGCAAAGGCGGCGCCGTATGTAGAGAGCGATGCGCCAGCACCGCTATCGGTCTACGGGCGATCGAAGTTGGAGGGTGAGTCGGCGGTTCGTGTCGCTAATCCGCGCCACGTCATTTTGCGGACAAGCTGGGTGTTCAGCCCATTCGCAGACAATTTCCTGATGACAATGCTTGCAAAGGCGCGCGCCGGGCATCAGCTTCGCGTCGTTGCAGATCAGTTCGGCAGCCCAACCTATGCCCCCGATCTTGCTGATGCGATTTTCGATGTCGCCGCGCGGGTTCAATCGGAGTGCCGAGGCAATGAAAGCCATTTATGGGGGACTTGCCATATCGCCAATGCAGGCGGTCCTGCGTCCTGGTACGATCTTGCCGTCGCCATAAGTGATGCAGCACACCCGCCGACGGACCCCACACGGATAACGCGGATCACCTCGGCCGATTACCCAACCCGTGCCCGGCGACCAAAAAATTCGGCACTGGATACAGCTCGGATCGGTAAATCTCTGGGCATCACCTTGAGAGACTGGCGCGCTGCGGTGGCAGATGCCATCGCGCGCCTTTAGAGCATGTTCAACTTAGACGGACGCATATCCGGAGTTGACGAAGTAGTTGGTGCATTCGTCAGCAGGGAAGCATTGAAGCGCGGAGGCAAGTGCGGCGCTAACGGCATCGCATGTG
>JBKEAX010000211.1:0-3040 GCA_047972825.1 Hyphomicrobiaceae bacterium
ACGGATCACGCCAGAAATCGCGCCTGAATGTAAAAATTTTCAGCGCCATCTCCACAACAAAGACAACCGCAATCACGCCATTGGCAGCTTCGAGAAAACCTCCCCACGGCTTTTCCAGCCAGGGAAAAGTTTCTGCCGCCAGCAGCGCCGCGTTAAGAGCTATCAATGCAATGATGCCGAACTCGTAAGTGCGGGATTTGAAAAACTCAGATAGATCAGTCCGTAAGCTATGGCGATCAAAAGAAGTCATGCTCTTAGTCCAGGCAGGAAGGTTTGTTTTGTGGGGCCCGGCCCCTTAGAACCCGGACCCTAGAACAACGGACGATCCTCAAGCAACATAGGCCAAGCCAACAACTGCATAGTTTCAGGCTTGCCATCATGGTGCCTCCATGGCGCGTCTCGGATCGTACAGCACACGTAACAAACTGCGGCACGCTGACGCCACAATTCGCGCCCTGCAACCGAGAATGGTCATCCAACTTTTCTGGTGCTAACTATTAAGAAGCAGCTCTAACTTGCGGCCTTTTTTCAGGGTCTCTCGAACAAAAAACAAGAGAGCGCATTCGGGGATTACCCCGGGGAGGAAGAATTGGCAGACAGAAAAGCCTCGAAGGGGCCGCATGCGCACACGCATGGGGCTGTTCGGCACAACCCGTTGAAGCGAATGAGGCTGGGATTACCAGTCCAGCGCTTCAAATACGTGCAGAGTATTCCCGCCATCCGTGGCGTCGGCCGGTTCATGTGGAATCGACGATGGTTCTGGATTGCGATGCTTATCGGCTTCATCGTCCTCCAACTGCCACCACCCGAAGGCCTCTCCGATAAAGGCATGGCTGTCCTGACGATGTCGCTTGTGGCGATCGTTCTATTCATCACCGAACCGATACCTTTGCCAGCCGTGGCACTGCTGATTGTCGTGGGGCAAGTCATACTTCTTGGCATCGATTCCGATGTTGTCGCACGCAGCCTGATGAGCGATTCCGTGCTGTTTATCCTCGGTTCATTGATGCTGGCGGTAGCCGTCGTCAAACAAAAACTCGACAAGCGGATCGCCTATTTCATCGTGCGCATGACCGGCACGCGCACGGCCAATATCTGCTCTGGAATATCGCTCGTCTCAGGGCTTCTGGCCTCCGTCATTGGCGAACACACGGTAGCGGCAATGATGCTGCCCGTTGCCATTACCTTGATAAGTCTCACCTCCGACAATCCAAAAGACGTCCGCAAGCTCGCGGCGGTTTTGTTGTTTTCAATTTCCTATGGGTGCTCCATCGCTGGCATCGGCACACCCTCCGGCGGCGCGCGAAACGCCATTATGATCGGCTACTGGAAAGAGTTCTTCTATGACCCGACCAACCCGGAAACGAGACAGTTCCTGGTCGATTACATATCGTGGGTAATCTACTGCTACCCGATTTTCCTTATTCAACTGCCGTTCGTGACCATGATCCTGTTCTGGACATTCAAGCCCGAACAAAAAAACATGGCGCGAGCAGTGGCCAAGTTGCGCAAGCAGATTCAATCGGCCGGCCCGATGCAGGGGACCGACTATGTGGCGATTGGCGTTTTCTTTTGCGTGCTGATCGGCTGGGTCGGGTTTTCCGACACGCTCGGCCTTGGAACAGTTGCAATCATGGGCGCCGTCACCTTCCTGCTGATTGGGCTGGTGCGATGGGAAGATATAAACTCAGGTGTGAACTGGGGCGTGGTACTGCTCTATGCAGCGGCGATTTCCCTGGGTATCCAAATGAAAGATACCGGCGCTGCCCTGTGGGTGGCCAACAGCTTCCTGGCCATGGTTTCACCTCTCGGGATCGAAAGCGGAGTTCCCCTTTGGGCCGCCGTTTCAGCGCTTACAACCGCCGTCACAAATACCATGTCGAACGGCGCTGCGGTTGCAGTGTTAGGGCCAATCACCCTGAAACTGGCTGTTGCCGCCGGTGAAAGCCCGCTATTGATCGGCTATATCACTGCAATTTCATCTGCATTTGCATATCTCACGGTCATTGGCACACCGGCATGCACGATCGTCTATTCATCCGGCTACTTAAAAACAACAGATTTTTTGAAAGTCGGCTATCGTATGGTGATCATGTCTACGATACTTCTCATCTTGTCGGCCTGGATCTACTGGCCGTTGGTGGGATTATGAGATGAGCGATATGACGCCAAATGACCAGGATGGAACTGCCGTGCCTTTGGGCGAGAAGGCGAAGCGTTTCAGCATACTCGTCTGTACGGACGGGTCTGATGAGAGCTTCGCAGCCCTGAAATATGCAGTGCGCATTGGTTCGGGAACTGACGCGGATATGACATTGCTTTATGTCCGCCCGATGGACCAGGGCTTGCGTATGGCCGGACTACAAGCCTCGCTCGCCAGGGAAAACATATTGAATTGGGGACTGGAACTACCAGGAACGAAAGCGCTCCGTCGCGCGCGCGACCGGCTGGTGGAACTGGAATGGTTGAGCGAGGATTGGGAGCAGACCATCACCCACAAAACCGTCGCTGGTGATCCTTTGGGTGATAACGTCACAACCTTCTCCAGCAAGGAAGGGCGCAGCATTTCGCTCAAACTGCACGTCGCTGCGACAGTTGCAGAAGGCATCCTCGATGAATGCGAACGCGGCAATTATGACCTGACGATCGTCGCCAAATCAGAAGACAGGGACGCAACCGGCCCCGGCCACATCCACCCCGATACCGCTGACCGGGTGGCACTTGAACATTCCGGCACGGTGTTGGTAACGCGCGCGCTGGAGGAAAGCCACGGACATCTGGTGTGTGTCACCGACGAGGAAACGTCGATCCGCGCCGCCCGACGGGACGCCGAAATTGCCGCACGCTGCATGTGCCCGGTTTATCTTTTGTCGGTCGCCAGCGACGAGGATGGTCGTGAAGCCGCAGCACGAGCAATCGCCGCTGCAAAAAATGAGATCTTGGAAGCTGGAATCCGTCCATCAGGAGAGATTATCGTCATCGGCGATCCCATTACTGAAATCGTCGAAGAGGGCAAGAAGTACTCTGTTATCGTGCTCTC
>JBKEAX010000466.1:0-3913 GCA_047972825.1 Hyphomicrobiaceae bacterium
ACGTTGTGTTCCAGACCATGCGTGAGAAGGCGCACAAGATGGTCGGCAATGACATCTCGCCAAAGACGGCTGGAAATGAAGAAGGAAGTGTTGGGGAGGCCCCTTCGACGGTTTAGGGGCCTAGGGTCCGGACCCTAACCCTGAGCACCCATTGGCGGTGAGTTGGGATCTTTCCGCTGGGCGGGGTTTGTTCGGCTATTGGCCCTGGCTCGTCGCTGATCGTGGCAGGCAGTGCTACGATCAAGGAGGGCTGCGAAGGGGCGGGCAAAATTCAGCCTGTCCCTTGCGAGGGGCAAGCAGTGGCTGTCGAGTGCGTAGACCGGTTTGAACGTAGCTTCCTGCGACCTGCGTTGCCCTACTGCTGGATCGGTGCACTGCTTGAGCAGAACTGAAGCAAAATTGCCGTGCGGCGCTCGGGGCCCATGGCTTGCCTGCGTAACCCATCTGAAGCAGGCTTCTTCTTTATTTATCTGGTCTGGGCGGGTTCAAATGGCTTTCGTTTGCAACCTCATAAATTCGCACCGGCATTCGGCAACAGTCTGGCAATAGCATTGGCGAGTTCGCGCAACTCGTAGGGCTTCTTGAGGTACACGTCGCCAATCGGCGCCGTTGCTTCGGCGTCTGATGGTGCATAACCGCTCGACACAATTATTTTGCAACAAGGGCGCATGACATGAAATCTCTTGGCGAGTTCAGTGCCTGAGACGTTCGGCATGTTGAGGTCAAGCACCACAACGTCGAGTTCATCCTTGTGGCGTGTAAAAATCTCAAGGGCTTCATTGCCACTGCCCGCTGAGAATGTGTCGTATCCGCATTCCGACAAGAACTCAGTCAATAAAGAAAGGAAACTTGGTTCGTCGTCGACAATCAGGATTTTTCCGGTCATGGCTTCGTGCTCATCGGCAGTCGGTGCTGCGGTACATATTGGTCGCTGCTTTGTGATGGGCAGGTAGATTGTAAATGTCGTGCCCTTGCCAAGGGTGCTGTTTACTTCGATCTTTCCCGAGTATGCCAGCACCGTACTTTGAATGATGCTCAATCCCAAGCCGGAACCGCCCGTTTTGGCTTTTGTCGTGAAGAACGGCTCAAAAATCTTGTCGCGATCCTCGTCGGTAATTCCGCGACCATCGTCCGTCCAATTCACTTTGATGAAGTGCGTGGTGTTCGTTTTCAAGCCAGGGGGAGGTCCGCTGGATTTCAACGAAATGTCAATGTTGCCAGGGCCGTCGATTGATTGGATGGAGTTGAGCCCGAGATTTATGAATACACTTTCGAATGCGGAAGCATCGCCATTGACAATTCTATCAGATGCTTTGAGCGAAGAGTTCAGACTGATGCTGACTGTACGGTCAGTTGTGCGCCTTAAAATTTCCACGGCCTGCTCTACCACGGACAATAGATCGACTGGAGCCAAGGTGATGTCAGATCTCCGGCCAATCGCAAGGAGGCGGTTTGTAAGGGAACTGGAACGCTTGATTGCCTGCTCGATCATCGAAAAATGCCGAGCATGGTTGGAGGCCCCCTCGAATTTTATTGCTTCCATCGCTCCAGAAATAATGGCGAGGGCGTTGTTGAATTCGTGGGCCATGCTGCCGGCGAGAACGCCGGCAACGCGGAGTTTGTCACTCTGAATTAGAGTGTTCCTGAGAGCGTATTCATCAGTTATATCCCGGAAAACAACAACGACACCGTGGGTCTTGCCATCGGGATACTTGATAGGTGCGGCGCCGTCTGCGATCAGGCGGATTTCGCCTGTTTTTCTGCGCAAGGATGTGCCGTTGGCCAGTGCTATGACAGTACCGGTTCTGAGAACCTGTTCTACGGGATCAGCAATTGGCTTGCCATCGCTGGGGCGGAATAATTTCAAGAACTCTTTTATTGAGCGCCCTTGTATCTCCGAGAATTCATAGCCCAATAGGTTCTCGGCTGCCGGGTTCATGCTTTCCAGTCGGCCTGCGCCGTCTGACACGATTACCGCATCGCCAATGGAGCGTAGCGTTACGCGCGAGCGTTCCTCTGCGGCAACAATTTGTGCCTCGCGTTCATGCGCCCGTATTATGCTTGGCAACAAGAGCCCGAACCAGGATGCCCACACCGATGTCAACAATACGGTCAAGACCACAAGTCCCATTGGCACGCGCCGGGCAGATAACTCGTCGTGAAATTCTTCGAGTAATCTTTTTTGTTCGCTCAGTGGATTAAGAGCTGTTCCTGAAGTCAGTAGGATGGCGTCAACCGTCAACAGGCCCGTGTAGCGCGCCTCCAGGAGATTGCCAGGTGTAACGGTTAGCGCCTTGACGTACTTTTGCACCGATGGCTTTACGTCAGCCTGCATAATCTCGATGAGCCGGGCCTTGTAGGGCTTGGCCATGAATTGGCTTGTGGTGGCGTTCAGAGCGTTGTTAGCGGCGCTTGTGATCGTATTGCTTTTGACCAGGAGATCGGAGAGCTCGTTCTGGATTTCCTTTTGAACATACGGTGGGAGGCGGTTGTCTTCAGACATGCCGACAAGCTGCCCGCAAAGGTTTGAAATACGGCGCCAGACATCGTGGTGTTTCTGAGCGAATGTGGAGAGCTCCCGCACGCTGTTTTCAAAGCGGGCCTCGCCAACGAGGTACAGGCCTGCGAGAATCATGAACGCGGTGATGCTCGCATACGCTATGGCGCCGGACCTATAGGTTGAATCTTCCTTCAAGCCGATCGCCCCGATTTCACTCCGCCAGTATCGATTTTATTTCTTTCAAAAGCACATCGGAATATTTCTCCGGATCTGGGTTGTCGGACAGCCAGAACTCCCGAGCAATGCTTGCTATCGAGTTGAGCTGCAGACGCCAACGCTCTGAGTTCAGTTGAAGTTTTTCCATGGCCGTCCAGTTGGCGAGAGAGCGTGCGGAACAGGTGTCCAGTTCCTGCGGCGATATATTTGTTAAAACTGGCACCCCACCCTTCCTGATTGCGAAGTTGCGAAGGAATGTCTCATCGGATAATGCAGAAATCGCGCGGTCCTGCACGCGCCGAGCCCTTGTGGCGGACTGTTCGGGAAAAGCGAGGACGTCGAAGGACCAACTGACGAATCTTTCGCCCGGTACCGAAATGCAAGAGACTGTGTCTATCCCGCGAATGGAAGGGGCGAGGAAATCGCCGGAAATCGTCAATGCGGCATGGCCATCGCGAACCTTGTAGATGACCTCATTCCAGGCCAGATTGTGAAAATCAGGATTTGCGAATGGTTTGACCGCCCGCAGCGTCTCGAATGCTCTTACAAACTGGGCCTTCGACCAGGTATCGCTTCGTTTTGCAAGAATAAGGTCGCGGAACTCGTCCCTGCTTAAACCATCACTCAGCATGGATTGAAAAAGGAACCGGAGCTGCCATCGCTGATCCGACATGGCCAATGGTATGAAACCTGCCGCCTTGATGCGCGGTGCTGCGTCGATGAATTCCTTCCATGTGCTGAACTGGCCAAGATTGAGACCTTCAAGTATGGGCTTATTTATCATGGCCACGTTTTGTAAATGTATGACGAGTGGAAGTGACGTATAGGCGTTGCCGTGAGTAATTTGTTCTAAAATTTCAGGACGCAAAATTCCTTGCAGGCCGCCTTTTGTTAAATCAGTAGTGATGGGACGTGCGATTTTGGCATCGACCATCGAATTCAGTTCGTCACCACCGATCCAGAAAACGGCTTTTGGTGAAACACCCAGAGAAACCCGTCCAGAGAATGTGGTTCGCACGCCGTAGAAGTTGCCATGAACTGGATGGTCGTGCCATTCCAATCCTGCCGATTTGATCGCACTTTTCAGGTATTGAAGAGCTGGTGCTTCGATATCCGCGAGCCACAAGTGCATCAAGTCGAACGCAGGCGGGGAGCCAATGTCCCCAATCGCGTTGACCTTCGACGGCTGTGCGGAGG
>JBKEAX010000520.1:0-8573 GCA_047972825.1 Hyphomicrobiaceae bacterium
GCATGGGCCGCAACCCAGCCACCGGCGAATCCATCAAGATCAAGGCAAGCAAGAAGATTGCTTTCCGCGCCGCCAAGGATCTCAAGGAAGCCATCTGATCAGGGTTCCGACCCTGGGCTTCCCTGGCATGTTCAGCTGAACCGGCTGCGCGCTTCAGCGCAAAACATGCCCAGACTATAAAAATCCTGCCGGCCAGCCCATCGGCAGCGCAACACACAAAACCCCGGCAGGCAACTGCCGGGGTTCTTTCATCGGGCCACCCAGGCCCGAAAGCGTTTCGGAGTTTTAGAGTATGTTCAGCCGAAGTGTACGCGGTTCGGCGTGAAGAACATACTCAAATTAAAAGAAAATAGAGCGCGTGCGCGATTCCCGTGAAAAGTGAACGCGATCTAGAACCATTCTGCCGATGCGCACTACGCTGCGGTTGAACGATCGGGTATCTCGATCAGGAACGCTGCGCCCTGGTCTGTATCGAGGAGTTGCAGCCGCCCACCATGCGCTGCGATCAGTTCTGCAGCAATAGCCAGACCAAGGCCGGTGCCGCCCTTTCGCGTTCCACCCTGGAAAGCGCGATATAAATTTTCCCTGGCTCGCGGCGGTACACCTGGACCGTTATCACGCACTTCTATCGACACGCGGCGCCCATCCCGCCAGGCTCGAAACGTAATCTGCCCCGGCTCTTCACGCTCACCTTCTTCCTGGCCCTCAATCGCCTGCATCGCATTACGCACCAGATTTGACAGAACGCGGAACAGATGCTCGCGATCGACGTCGATACGCAACCGTTCATCCATCTCGATCAGCCATTTGATTTCGCCGTCACACGACAGCCCGAGACCATCAGCCACCTCATCAACCATGGGCTTCAGGCGCAACAGCTCGCGGCGCGGCGTAGCTTCTTCCGCACGTCCAAATTTCAGAGAGTCGTTGCAGAAATTGATGGCGCGGTCGAGCGAGGCAATCAGCTTTGGCGCGAAGCGTTGAACCGTCGGATCAGGGCTGCCAGTGAGGCGGTCCGATATGAGCTGCGCGTTGGCAAGCATGTTTCGCAAATCGTGATTGATTTTGGACACCGCCAGACCAAGCTGCGCCAGGCGGTTTTTCTGGAGGAAAAGCTGCGAGAGTTGCTTTTGCATTCGCGCCAGTTCACGTTCGGCTATACCAATTTCGTCATTGCGCGCCGACACCGAAATGATGCGTTCTGGATCTTCCGGGTTCTCAGAAAATCTCACCATATTTCGTGTGATACGCATCATCGGCTGCACCAGAAGATATGATAGCGCCAAATAGACCATCGCAGCCGTGACCAGAGAGATCATGATTGATAGCCCAAGAATGTTCAGCCCATAGCGGACCATGACGCTCTTCAGCGGTGCTTCCGGAATCACAATCTCGATGAAATCTTCAGGATTGTCACCAACCGGTCCCATGACGCGGATCGTGCGGCTATCGCCATACAAAAAAGTCTCTAGCGCATCATGTATGAGACCAAGACGCTCTGCGATACCGCCAAGGAAACTGCCTTCCTCATACCTGAGATCATAGTGCGCATCGATTGAAATGGGCTCGCCTGCGGGCAACACGAGACGCCGCCGGCCGTCCCGCCGAACAGCCACCGCCTTCACTTGTGCTGTCCGCAACAATTCAGCCCGCACCTTTCGCGGCACGACCCCTCCCGGCACCGCTTCAGCCGCCAGGGAAGCAACCTGCGCAGCCGTCAACCGGTCTGAAAGCCAGGAGACGCGGTAGTTGGCAACCGAGGGAACGAAGATCAGGATTTCCGCCAGCATGACGAACGCCGCCGTCAACAACAGCAGCTTTGCTGGCAAACCGAGCGACAACCAACGCCGGCGCGAAGCGTCTACCCAACGCCTCACAGCCCCCCCTGCGCGCGGTGGCGCTGGAGGATCTTCGTTGAATGCACTATCGGTCTTCTGGTCCAACGGGGCCCTCGATTTTGCTACGCCCCTGATACTTAGCCCAGTTTAGCGAGGAAGCCGATCACCTTGCGCACCAGAGGATTACCGGGCACTTTAACAAAATGCCGGATGGCCGCCCGCTTGCTCACCTCACCAAGCGTTGGATACGGCGAAATAAAGCTGGTCATCGCCTTGATTTTCATGCGTTGAGATATGGCGAGAGACCATATCTGAATCAACTCTCCCGCCTGCGCTCCGACGATAGAAGCACCAAGAATACGCCCGTTTCTGCCAACGACAGCCTTAACGTGCCCGCGTGTCTCCCGCTCCGCCTGGGCGCGATCATTCTCATGGAATGCCCAGCGCAAAACGGACACCCGCCCATGTTTTCCGCGCGCTTCTTCCTCGGTCAGTCCCACATGTGCCAATTCAGGGTCAGTGAAGGTCACCCACGGGATGACACCCTTGTTGACCCTTGCAGGCAGGCGGAACAAGGCACGGCGAATAACAAGACCGGCATGGTAGTTGGCAACGTGCGTGAACTGTGGGCCGCCAATGGCATCACCAATGGCAAACACCCGGCGATTGGACGTCACCAATCCGGCAGACACCTTTATGCCAGAGCTGCCATATTTAATCCCGGCGGATTCCAATCCCAGTTCAGAGAGATTAGGTTGCCGCCCCGTTGCGACGAGCAGATGTGATCCGGCAATTGTCTGCACTGCATCGCCTTCACCCGTTATGACGCGGATCTCACCTGCCACGCCTTCCACGCGCTGCACCAGCACACCTTCGCGAATATCAAGCCCTTCGCTGCGCAATCGTTGCAGAACAACCGAAGTCATCTCCGGGTCATCCTTGGACAGTGCCGCCATGCCCTCGACAACGGTAACGTTTGCACCAAGGCGCATGTGCGCTTGCGCAAGCTCCATCCCGATAGGACCACCGCCGATCACGATCAGATGGCCAATCGGTTCCTGATTGTCGAAGATGGTCTCGTTGGTGAAGTACGGCACGTTCTCCAGCCCTGGAATAGGCGGCACCAGCGGCGAAGAACCCGTTGCAATGACAAAGCGGCGCGCCTTGATACGATAATCCCCGGCCGCAACCGTCGTCTTGTCCACAAACCTGCCAGCCGCCTGAATAACCCTGACGCCAAGGCCTTCAAACCGCTCCGCGCTATCGTTGGGTGCAATGGCGGCAATCACGCTTTGAACATGCCGATGTACGCCACCCGCATCAACCTTCGGTGTAACCGCACCAACTCCGAACGGTTCCGAGCTGCGCATGACGTGCGCCCGATGCCCCGCGGCAATCAACGCCTTGGACGGCACGCACCCGTAGTTGAGGCAATCCCCGCCCATCTTGGCTTTTTCAATCAGCACCACCTGCTGACCGAACGCAGCGGCAGCGGCCGCAACAGAAAGCCCCCCTGAGCCCGCTCCGATCACACAAATATCGACGCTCAGGTTCATATCGTCAGGCTCAGCCATCACGTTTGCTCCACGTCTTGAGCGCCACCGGTATAAGGGCGACAACACCAAGCAACACAAATGCCGCCATCAGTTCAGGCGTCACAAGTGCCTTGGTATCGATTGAATAGGTGCAGATCTTTTCTGCGTTGCTAGCATGCTCGGCAAGACATGCGTTGTAGATCGCATTCTGGCTTTCGACGGCACTACCAAGCCCAGCACCCAGCACCGAGAATGCCGTGGTGCCCGGTATAATCCCAAAAAACGTGCCGACAACATAAGTCTTGAGCGAAACGCCAAGCAGCGCCGGCGCGAGGTTGACGACAAAAAAAGGAAACGCTGGAACAAGGCGAAGAAACAAAAGGTAGCTCAGCGCATTTTCCTGGAACCCTGCACGCAGCTTGCCCAGCCATGGTCCGGCCTTGGCTGCCATCGCCTCGCCAAATGACGACTTGGCAATAAGGAACACGATTGTTGCTCCGATGGTGGCACCAATAACGGTTGCTACCGCTGTGATGAACCATCCAAACAAGAGGCCACCCGACAAGGTCATGACGAGGCCACCGGGAAGCGACAATGCCACCACCACCACATAAAGCGCCAAATAGCAAAGCACCGCGACGATCAGGTTATTCTCGATGTAGCTAGTAAGCGCCTCGTAGTTGAGGCCGATGGTCTTGAAGCTGAGGTGCTCGTGCCAGCCCATCGTGAACGCAAGCGCCATCAGCACTGCCAGAACAGCAAGCGGCGCCCAACGCTTAACCGCACCTGGTGTTGCCGACTGGCCGGACCGCTGCTCCGCCAAATCGTCTGATTGGTCCCTCATGTCTCTATCCTCATCAAGGTGAAGGTCCACAGCAAGCAATTGTTAGTTGCGATCCATGATGGCCAGGGCAACAGCCACAACGCAGCAAGGATGATCGGAAACTCACGGAATGCGCGTTTACACAGCACTTGTCAGAAGGAAGACGCTCAGATCAGGCTGTCGGTTCCGTGCCGCAACCCCAAAATTGGTCACAACTTGAAGCGCCAAGTTTATTTAAAGTAAAGACCATAAATTCCAAATAATTTTTCCATGCACACTATGGATACCATAATAATAATTTAACAGTTACTCAGGCGGAACGAAGTAAAATTCCATAATGTACCAAACACTACGGTCACATAAGCCAAAATCGTTTCAAGGCACCACATTGACATGTTCGTGATCAACCAGTGGCGTGAGCGGACCCCAACGGCAAACCGGCCGTAGTTTGATTGACTTCACCAAATCCCGCCCCTATAAGCGGCGGGATTCCAAATCATGCCAGCGTTGGCAGGCGCGGAGCCCGGAATTCCGGAGCCTTCGCGCGATGTGACAAGGTTTTGCCGAAGCCGCGCCCAGCGCTTGGTTTCCACCATTTACGGAGTTTCGAACGATGAAACGGACCTATCAACCAAGTCGTTTGGTGCGCAAGCGCCGTCACGGCTTCCGCGCACGCATGGCGACCAAAGGCGGAATCAAGGTGCTTGCCAGGCGGCGTGCAAAAGGCCGCAAGCGTCTGAGCGCCTGACTTTTATCGGCGGCGCCAGCCCCGCTGACAGCTCCAACACGGTGTTTTCCAGCAGCCACTTTGCGGGGCAAGACGTTCAAATGCGGCTCGTCACGCTCAAGAAGCGAAGAGAATTCCTCAAAGTGCGCGGCGGCAGCAGGTGGTCCACACCAAGCGCAACTGTGGAATGCAAGCTCAGGAACCCGGCCAGTTACAACCGCACTGACGGCGAGCTCATTTCAAATTCAGAAAATGGGGCGGTAGGTCCGCCCCGTTTCGGTTTCACCGTCACCAAGAAAGTTGGAGGCGCCGTCATACGCAACCGGATCAGGCGGCGCTTGAAGGCCGTTATCTCCGAATTGAGCGACCACCATGCGCGCGCCGGCTTTGATTACGTGTTGATTGCCCGGACAGCCGCGCTTGATAGACCCTACGCGGCGTTGAAAAAGGATCTTGAAGTCGCGCTCCAACGCGTGCATCACCCCAGGCGAACAAGGCGCCCGCCATCCACCAGTGATCGCCGGTAGATTTGCCCGCGTAAACAGCTTCTTTACTGGTCACAAAGTCCAGTTCTGGAAAAAGCCCCGCTGCCGCGACAACTCACCCTGATTTTTGAGCCCAAGCACCGAGATTGAGATGAGCAAGGACCCAGACAATAGCCAAAACGTTCTGATCGCCCTGGTGCTGTCCATGCTGGTGCTGTTTGCCTGGCAATACTTCTACGCCGGCCCCAAGATAACGGCTGAGAAGGAGCGCATCGCACAGCAGGCGCCATCATCACCGGCTCAACCGACACCAGGTGGCGCACCACCCGTTGCTCCAGGGTCGCCAACTTCAGGTGCCCCACCCGCGGTAACAGCACCTTCTGCACCTGGCGCACCAGCGGTCGCACCACCGGCCCAATCCGCAAATGCCACGCGTGAAAGCGCTGTCAACCAAGGACAGCGGATCACCATCGCCACGCCAGCGATCAAAGGTTCGATATCGCTCAAGGGCGCGCGCATTGATGACATCGTTCTGAGCAAGTATCACCGGACCGTCGACACGAGTTCACCCAACGTCGTTCTGTTCTCACCCGCCGGCTCCCCTGATCCCTACTTTGCTGAGTTCGGCTGGGTTGCAGGTGCCGGCGCGAATGTAGCGCTGCCCGACCGTGACACGGTCTGGACCCAGGACGGTGCTGGCACCTTGACCGCGGACACGCCGGTCAACCTCTCATGGAACAATGGCGCCGGCCTCATCTTCAAGCGCACGATAGCTGTCGATCCCGACTACATGTTCACAGTCTCAGACAGCGTTGAAAACAGTTCCAGCGCCGACGTCACGCTTTACCCTTACGGCCGGATCTACCGCCTCGGCACACCTTTGATCGAAGGCTTCTACATTCTCCACGAAGGTTTGATCGGCGTAACCGGCGAAGAAGGTCTACAGGAGATCACCTACAAGAGCGTGCTGAAGGACGGTGGCATAAAGACCTTCAACGACGTCAAAGGCGGATGGCTGGGCATCACCGACAAGTACTGGGCCGCAGCCCTGGTCCCCGACCAGAAAATGACCTATCGCGCCAATTATTTTGGAACCAAGGGAGCAACCTCCAGCTCCCCCGATAGCTACCAGACCGACTATCTCATGCAAGGCGTTACAGTTGCCGCTGGCCAATCGCAAAAGGTCGAGCAGCGCCTATACGCAGGCGCCAAGAAGGTCGGCCTCATCGAACAGTATCAGGACTCGCTTGGCATCAAGCAATTCGACCTGATGATCGACTGGGGCTGGTTTTACTTCATCACCAAGCCGCTGTTTCACTTGATCGACTGGCTCTACAAACTGCTTGGCAACTTCGGCCTTTCCATCCTCGCAACAACCGTTCTGGTCAAGCTTGCGTTCTTCCCGCTCGCCAACAAGAGCTACGAATCGATGGCGAAGATGAAGAAGCTGCAGCCGGAAATGGAAACCCTGCGCGAACGCTTCAAGGACGACAAGGCGCGCCAGCAACAAGAACTGATGAAGCTCTATCAGGAGCAGAAGATCAACCCGCTGGCCGGTTGCCTTCCGATCCTGCTTCAGATCCCGGTATTCTTCGCGCTCTACAAGGTGCTGTTCGTGACCATCGACATGCGCCACGCTCCATTCTACGGCTGGATCAAGGATCTTTCAGCGCCAGACCCAACCTCAATTTTCAATCTGTTCGGCTTGCTCCCGTTCGGGGTTCCTGAGTTCCTGCACATCGGTGCATGGCCCGTAATCATGGGCATCACCATGTGGGTCCAGATGCAGCTCAACCCGAAGCAACCCGATCCCATGCAGCAGGCGATCTTCAACTGGATGCCAGTGCTATTCACCTTCCTTTTGGCAACATTCCCTGCTGGCCTCGTCATATACTGGGCCTGGAACAACGTCCTGTCGATTGCCCAGCAGGCAACAATCATGAAACGCCAGGGCACCGAGATCCCACTCAAGGACAACCTGATATCAACGCTGCACGCTGCACGCCGGTTGACCGGCGGCGGTAAGGACAAGAAATAGAACAAGCAAACAAGGGGGCCGGTCATGCACCGGCCCTTTTGCTTACCTGGGCGGACACTTCATGACACCAGAGTTCACCGACGACGAAATCCGCGCAGGCCATCAACTCTTCGAACGGCCTTGGACATTTCGCATGGGCGTACCATCGCTCGATTTCCTGCCCGCAGCCGGGCCTGTCGAGATCGCCTTCGCGGGCCGCTCCAACGTCGGCAAATCAAGCCTCATCAACGCCCTCGTCCGGCAGAACGGCCTGGCACGTACATCCAACACACCCGGCCGCACGCAAGAACTTAACTTCTTCGTATCCGAAGGCGTGTCCCTGGAGATCATTGACATGCCGGGCTACGGCTTCGCCAAGGCACCGAAAGAAAAAGTCGACGCCTGGACCGAGCTGGTTTTTGCCTACCTGCAGGGACGCACGACGCTTGCGCGCGTCTACCTCCTGATAGATGCCCGGCATGGCATCAAACCGGTTGATGACAAGATACTTGAGATGCTGGACATCGCCGCCGTCTCCTACCAGATCGTCCTTACCAAGATCGACAAGCTCTCCCATGCTGCCCGCCCCAAGATCATTTCGGCAACCCAATCGGCACTTGCAAAGCACCCAGCCGCCTTCCCACAGATGATCGCCACATCATCTGACAAGGGCATTGGCGTAGACCATCTGCGCGCCGCCATCGCCGCCCTGTTGGCCGAACGATCCGCGGCGTAGAACGATATAAAGAGACATCTATTTGCGATCGGACCACAAACCGCGTCGCCCCTACTTCACGACCGTGCCAATCAAATTCATGATGGCAGCTGGCAGGTCTTCGCCAAAGCGCGCGAACACGCCGCCAGCAATTGCCGCAAGCACCCAGCCTCCCAGGCGCTTCAATGACTTCCCGTAATTGATCCGCACTTTGACGTCCACGACCTGATCCGGCAAAGCCGTTTCCGCCGCAAGCCCGTCGGTGCCGACGGTGCGCGCGGAAATGATGAGCTGCAAACGCTTTGCTCCGCGCTCTTTTGGCGTCACAGACCAACGCCAGCTCGCGTAATCGTCGCTGTCAAAGCCCAGCGTGTTCTCGATCCATTGCGTCTCGGGCGAATTTGTCTCGATGAAGAAACCGCCATCGGGCGCC
>JBKEAX010000526.1:0-2820 GCA_047972825.1 Hyphomicrobiaceae bacterium
GGCCAGAACGGATTTTTCTATGCGCCCGATCCCTCCAGCCAGCTGGCCTGCACGCTGGCGGGAAACTTGGCGATGAATTCCGGCGGGGCACATTGCTTGAAATACGGCGTCACCACCAACAACGTTCTCGGCCTCAAGATGGTTTTGATAACCGGGGAGGTTGTCGAAATCGGCGGCGCGCATCTGGATGCAGATGGCTACGATCTGCTCGCCCTGATTGTGGGGTCGGAGGGCCAGTTCGGTATTATTACAGAGGCAACCGTGCGCATCATTCGCGCTGCAGAGGGCGCACGACCGATGCTGATCGGCTTTGCCTCAAGCGAAGAGGCAGGCCGCTGCGTTTCGGCCATCATTGCCTCCGGCATAATCCCTGTCGCTATCGAATTCATGGACAAGCCTGCAATCGAGGTATGCGAGAGCTTTGCCAAGGCCGGCTATCCGCTGGATGTCGGCGCCGTGCTGATCGTCGAGGTAGAGGGATCTGAAGACGAAATCGTAGGGCTGCTCAACAGGATCAGCGAAATCGCGGCTCCCTTTGATCCCAAGAAGATTCTAATCTCCGACGGGCCGGTGCAGAGTGCCAAGATCTGGAAGGGACGCAAGTCTGCATTCGGGGCAATCGGCCGCATATCCGATTACTATTGCATGGATGGCACGATACCTTTGAGCCGTCTGCCGCAGGTGCTGACGTCCATCTCTGAAATCTGCTCGCGGCATGGTTTGAAGGTGGCCAACATCTTTCATGCTGGTGATGGTAATCTGCATCCTCTGATTCTCTATGAAGCCAATGATCCAGAGCAATCCGAGAAAGCAGAACTTGCAGGTGCCGAGATTCTCACGCTGTGCGTCGAGGTTGGCGGCTGCCTCACCGGTGAGCACGGTGTTGGCATTGAAAAACGTGATTTGATGGGCGTGCAGTTCTCTAAAACAGACATCGCGTTGCAGATGAGAATAAAGACTGCTTTCGACCCCGGCTGGCTATTGAACCCAGCCAAAGTATTTCCACTCGACCAAAGCCGAAGCGAAGAAGCAACCGCCGCTGAATGAGTATGGATACGCAAAGGACTGCGCGGCGATGACCGACACTTTGAGACCTGTGACCGATTGGGAACTTGCGAGCATGGTTGCGAGCAACGTTTCGCGCAACAAGCCGCTGGAAGTGGTTGGCAACGCCAGCAAGACCAATGCAGGCCGTCCCATGCAGGCGTCATCCACCATCACCACCCGGGGTCTGCGCACCATAAAAATGTATGAGCCAACTGAGCTGGTGATGTCAGCGGAGGCTGGCACACCCCTGACTGTTGTCGAAGCAGAGCTGGCATCGCGCGGCCAGATGCTCGCCTTCGAACCCATTGATCTGGGGCCGGTCACGCGAGGCCCAGCAGGTCAGCAGACCATTGGCGGCGTGTTCGCAACCAATCTTTCGGGGCCCCGCCGCGTCGTCTCGGGTGCAGCCCGCGACCACCTGATAGGCATCAAAGGTGTCAATGGCCGTGGTGAGGTTTTCAAGTCGGGGGGGCGCGTCATGAAGAATGTCACAGGCTATGATCTGGCACGCGGCCTTGCAGGAAGCTGGGGAACGCTGGGAATCCTGACTGAGGTAACATTCAAGGTGTTGCCGTGGCCGGAAGCGGCCGTCACCTTGATCTATCCCGGACTGCCCGACGATTTGGCAGTGGAATTGCTGTGCGCTGCGATGGGCACACCGTTTGAGGTGTCGGGCGCAGTACACTTGACGGCGGCGCTGGCTGACCGCCTGTCGACGCGGCCGCCTGATGTTTCCGGTGTGCCTCTCACCGCACTCAGGATCGAGAATTTTGTTGCTTCTGTTGCCTACCGGAAGGACGCGCTGGCCTCAGCTCTGAAGGTCTACGGAGCGCCACTTGAGCTGAGCTACGAGGACTCTTTGAGGTTCTGGGGCGACCTGCGCAACCTCTCTGTTTTATCGGGGAAGGATTCGGCATTGTGGCGCATTTCCACATCGCCGAAGAACGGAGCCGCACTTGTCGCAGCCATCAAGAAGCACATGTCGGCAGAAGCCTATTACGACTGGTCAGGTGGCCTCATCTGGCTGGAAGTACCCGCCACGGCCGATGCCGGCGCAAGTGACATCCGGCGTGCAGTTGCCATTTACGGCGGGCATGCAACGTTGATACGGGCGGAACCGGCGATCCGCAGTGCTGTGGAGGTGTTTCAGCCATTGTCGCCCGTTCTGGAACGCATCACGCGCAATCTGAAGGCAGCATTCGATCCGCAGGGCATTCTCAACCCTGGTCGCATGTACGCTGGAATCTGAACCATCGCGGGCTGAAAAACAAAAATGCAGACCAACTTCACCCAACAGCAGCTTACAGATCCGCGTCTGGCGGAAGCCGAACGCATTTTGCGGCGCTGCGTGCATTGCGGACTGTGCACCGCCGTTTGTTCCACATATGTCGTCGTCGGTGACGAGCGCGACAGCCCGCGCGGGCGCATCTACCTGATGAAAGACATGTTTGAACGTGGCCGCGATGCCAGTGACGAAGTGCAGTACCATGTCGATAGATGCCTTTCGTGCCTTTCGTGCATGACAACATGTCCCGGCGGTGTCGATTACATGCACCTGGTCGATCTGGCGCGCGCACATATCAACGAAACCGGTCAGCGTGGGTTGAAGGACCGGCTGATGCGCAAGCTGCTCGCAGCCGTCGTACCTTACCCCGACAGGTTCCGCAGGGCGCTGAAGGCTGCGCCGCTCGGCCGGCCATTCATCCCCATGCTACGCCGCTTCGGCCTCAAGGAACTGGCAGCGATGCTGGAGCTTGCACCAGCACGGCTGCC
>JBKEAX010000530.1:0-2821 GCA_047972825.1 Hyphomicrobiaceae bacterium
GGCGGCTCAAAACCTCTGGAGCGACACGGGCGGCCAAGAGCGAGCAGGCGCGCCAGCGCAAACGTCAGGACGGTGAAAATCAACCGAGACCCGATGTCGATGAGCTCTTGGCGCAGCTTTATTATAATGAGGAGCACCGGGGCACCGAGACCATGAACAGCGTAGGAGCCGACGACGGCAAAGGTGCAAATTGACCCTTTGACGTTGACGGCTGGAAGAGATGCGCCAACTTCAGTTATCTCCCAGAATACGCTGCCAGCAGAATGCCCGCCCCCGCTCATTGTGCGGAGCAGTTTTCCAACTGTTCAAGTGCCGGATCTGCCATGGGTTTTCATAGTGTGCACTGCAGCAAACGCATATGTGGTTTGCGGCTATAAGAGTACTCATTGGAGCGGCGGGTTGCTATGTGAAGGCCAACAAGAACTCCTTCGAAACAAGGATTATGATCATGGCGCTTTCACTTAAAACGATGGATCGTGCAGTCGTTTCCAATACTGATTGGCTGGCGTTGCTGGGCTCTTTCTGGAGCTTGTTGCATTTCGTTGCAGACTTCTTTTCCAGCTTTCGAAAAGCTGTGCGCATATCTTCAGACTTCAAAACACTCAGCAGATTGAGCGACGAGACACTGCAAGCCAGGGGCTTTTCGCAAGATCAGCTCGCAAAGCAGATCTATCAACGACATGGGTTGTAGTGGCCTAGATCGCGTTCACTTTTCAATGAATCGCGGGCGCGCTCTATTTTCTTTTGTTCTCGCGGTGTTCTTCACCCCGAACCGCTGCACACTTCGGCTGAACATGCTCTATTTTTTTATTTTGAGCATGTTCTTCACGCCGAACCGCTGCACACTTCGGCTGAAGATGCTCTAGGGTTCGGACCCTAAGCGGCGGTCTGTGGCGCATCCGCTTTCGTTCCCCCAGTCTTGTTTGCATCAGGATCCTTGGGGGTAGGCCGATGCGGGTTAAACAGGCGGCGCAATACAAGGAGAACGAAGAGTGCCACAAACCCGAGCATAACCACCGCTACTGGGTGTTTCTCCCATACCAGCTGTGGCTTGACGCGCCCCTGCCAGGCAAGCACCATATCCTCATAGGCGGCTACGGGGTCCAGAACGCCCTGCGGACGCAACATCATGTTGACGGCGGCCATCTGATCGTGGCTGGCGACGACGGCGTCCCGGATGCGTACTGGTGCGATCAGTTGCAGTGTGCCGGGTTCGGTGGCGACGGCTTTGAGCACGCGTTCGCGCGGCGCTTGTTGGAGGCCCGATAGATAGCCGGCAAGCGAGCCAAGTTCGTTTTCCGACAAGCTGCGTGCCAGTTTCGTTAGATCAGACCTATCAAGCTCGAATAACGCGTCGCGTGCGCTGCGGGACACGCCGGCTAAGCGTGAAATCGCCAGGCGGTCGTTCAGTGCAAGAAGACGGGTGAGCGTGGCGCTGGAGAAATCATCCGGTTTGGCGCGGCGATAGATTTCGTTGGCGACGACGGCATCGATTCTGTCACCGGCAACCGCCTGCCACTTCAGGCCGGTTTCCAGCGAGCGGTCCGCTCCGGCAATTTCCATCGCGGCTGGAGGCATGTGCATGACCGCCTGATTCAGCGTTCCGTTGTCGAGACGGCGTATGACGCCCGGTGTTCCCTCCTCTGCCAGGATGAGCGCGACGACGGCATCCAGACGCGGTAGCTGCTTGACGGCTAGACTGTTCAGGTAGGCCTTGAAGCCTTCGTTCGTTTCAGCAAGTTCCAGGACTTTGGCGTGTGCACGGCGGAAAGTCTGCCAGATGCCGACAACCTGTTCGCTTGAACTTACTGCAATCTCATTGACGTGTTCACGGATTTGCTCTGTAAGCGCTGTGGCCAGCTCCTCGCGCACTTTCTGTTTTGTGGTGGGTGACTTCATTTCGTCCGCTATGATCGGCAGAACGCCATGGCGCAGGTCCCATATATCCTTGGCGATGAGCACAAGACCCACGCCTCCCGCGGCAGTGGAGACAAGTCTCGAAAGGACTGTGCCGACCAGCCGTTGCCCAAGGCGCCGGGCGAGGTTGGCCATCTGCCGGCGCAATACAAGAATGGCTACGCCCGTGATCCCGCCGGTCGACTGTTGCAGGACATCGCCGCCGGTGACTGTTGCCGCGCCGGTGTCCCCGGCGGCGGTTAGGCCCGTCTTATCATCGGACGTAACGAAACTGGCAACAGCCTTGCCGTAACGGGGGCCAAGATAGGCTTCCAGGCAGCTCAGTGCGGGGGAGGCGGCGTCGCTGGTGGCCAATTCAAGACGACGACCGATGTCACGTGCGACGCCGATGGCGAGTCTTTCCAGAGCTGCCTTCATCGCTTCGGACCGGTAAACACGTTCAGCCACTGCTGTGGCGAGTTCTTGCGCCTTGTCCTTGGAACCGAGGCTCTTGATCAGGTTGCCCCAGCTTGTTTCATCGCGGACTTCTGCCACAGCCAAGTCGACACGGTCGTCGACAATCTGGTCGATATTTCCGTCGCGCCAGTGATCGGAGACAAGGGCGGTGAAATCAACAGTCGCGACGTTGTCGGCCAGTGCTTTGGCAATGATGACCTCAACGGCCTTGCGAAAGGTTGCCTCGTCGCTCGTTTGGCAGGCTTCGTAGTCTTCGCGCGACATTTGCGCTGCGTCGGCGGCGGAACCAAGTGAAAATACGGCTACCGTGCAGGCAAGTGCCATCAGCAACACGACTGTGTGGGCAGCACGAGCGAACACCGTATGGCTCCTCTTATTCGCGACAATGACTGCTCACCTTGGAGCGAAGGGGCCTTCCAGCACCCGTCCGCGGGAAAACTGCAGCAAG
>JBKEAX010000232.1:0-19203 GCA_047972825.1 Hyphomicrobiaceae bacterium
CAAAACAGGCAAAACAGAAACGCAAAGCGCTTTCAACCAGGCAACACAACCTGACGCCGTCAATCGTCGACTGCGGCTGGGGACGCTTGATCTTCGGGCAATCGTTTTCCAATGCGCGCGAACTTGCCAACGCTTTACAGGACGAAACCCAGGGCCGGCGCGATATTGCCTTTTACGTGTCAGAGCCTCACCTCGTGTTGGCAAACGCACCTCAAGCATTGTTCCTCGATCCCTCCCACACTTTCCGGCTTGACCTGACCAAGGCAGAGATCAAGCGCTCCAGTGCAAGCGGAATTTCCATCCGCAAGGCCCGGAGAAGCGATGAGGCGGCCATCAATGCGATCTACACCAGCCATGGCATGGTGCCGCTGCGGGAAGGCTATATCGGCAAACTGAAAGCCAGCGGCCCCGTCCGCGTTCTGGTCGCTGAAGACAAATCGACAAATAATGTTATCGGCGTGGTTCTCGGTGTGGACCATAAAATAGCGTTTGATGATCCTGAGAATGGTTCAAGCCTGTGGGCCCTGGCAGTCGATTTGAGAACGGCGCTCCCCGGCATTGGCCAACAGCTTGTGCAGGGCCTCGCCGCCGCCCACAAAAAAGCTGGCCGCAGTTACATGGACCTGTCGGTGATGCATGACAACACCGAGGCCATTGGGCTTTATCACAAGTTCGGCTTCAACCAGGTGCCGGTATTCTCTGTCAAGAACAAGAACCAGATCAACGAACGGCTCTTTATTGGCCCTGAACCGGTCGCGAAGCTCAATATCTATGCGTCCATCATTACCGACGAAGCGCGCCGGCGCGGCATCACGATTGAGATTGAAGACGCCGAAGCAGGCATTTTCAAGCTTTCCCTGGGCGGGCGTTCGGTCAACTGCCGAGAGTCGCTGTCAGACCTGACCTCCGCGGTGGCCATGAGCCGTTGTGATGACAAGGCTCTGACGCATCGTTTGTTGGCTGCAGCCGGTGTCGATGTTCCTGGTCAAACCGTCGTCTACAGCGAAGCTGATGCGATAACATTCCTCGAAAAACACAAACGCATCGTCGTCAAGCCAGCTCGTGGTGAACAAGGAACCGGCGTGGCCGTGGACCTGAGATCGCAAAGCAGTGTCATCACCGCCTACCGGCAGGCCCGCGTGCTTTCCGATCGCGTGTTGGCGGAAGAGTTTGTCGAAGGCGACGACCTGCGCATCATTGTCATCAACGGCGAAGTCGTTGCTGCCGCAATCCGCAAGCCTGCAAGCGTTGTCGGCAACGGCCGTCATTCCATAATGTCGCTGATCGACAAGCAATCACGCCGGCGCTCAGCAGCCACGAAAGGTGAAAGTCGCATTCCACTTGACGCGGAGACTGAGCGTTGCGTCCGCCAGGCTGGTCACTCGCTCCACGATATCCTGGGCGACGGTGAAGTGCTTGTCGTGCGGAAAACTGCAAACCTGCATACCGGAGGCACAATTCACGATGTAACCGAGGAGCTTCATCCCAGGCTCAGCGAGGTTGCCTGTCACGCAGCCAATGTCCTGTCGATGCCGCTGGTTGGCTTCGACTTGATCGTTGATGCACCAGACAAGCCGTCATATCGCTTCATCGAGGCCAACGAACGCCCGGGGCTGGCCAACCACGAGCCCGCACCCACGGCGGAAAAGTTCATAGATATGCTGTTTCCAGAAACGAAAGCCCAGGCCCGCGGGAACGAATAACACCACGCAGTCGCAGGTCTACCGCTGAGGCCAAAACCCGTTTCAACCCCGCCAGTGGGATGAAGTGCCTCAAGCAATTGTCCCTGATGTGGGCGCGAATTTAGATAATAAATACATAGATGCAGCATTTGTGGGGGGAATTCTTAATCACCGCAGCGCGCTATAAGGT
The DNA here is from genome assembly GCA_047972825.1 of Hyphomicrobiaceae bacterium. Lineage (GTDB taxonomy): Bacteria > Pseudomonadota > Alphaproteobacteria > Rhizobiales > Hyphomicrobiaceae > JAEUMD01. The sequence goes on from JBKEAX010000232.1 coordinate 1,873, forward strand.
GTTTCCCGGTACCGGGATGCTATGCTTACGGACACCTCAACCGCGGACATTATCAAGAGCGGCCTTCGTTAAGTTCACCCCTTCCGCTCAAGGCGAACATCGACATGCACTATCACGCCTACGAAACAGCGCACATCATGATGACTCCAGCGCGGCTGATGAACCGCGCCATGAAGCTCGGCCTCGATTTCCCCCTCAACCCGTTCTCAAGAACAGTACCCGTGCGCACACTCTCTGCGGCATGCGGTGTTTTCGAAAGCCTGACACGTCGCTACGGCAAACCGGATTTTGCCATCGAGGAGGTAACAATCGACGGCAGGCCGGTTGCCGTGCACGAGCACATCGCTGAGCGCCGCACATTCTGCAACCTGCTGCATTTCGTTCGCGACCCCAATGCGATTGCACACCGCAACGATCCACCCGTTTTATTGATCGCACCGCTATCGGGCCATTATGCAACGCTGCTGCGCGGTACAGTCCGCGAACTTATTGCCCATCACGATGTCTATATCACCGACTGGGTCGATGCGCGTGACGTACCGTTGCACGAAGGAGACTTCGGGCTCGACGATTTCATTGATTATCTACGAGACTTCATAACGCTGATCGGACCTGGAGCCCATGTGATCGCCGTGTGCCAACCGGCCGTTCCCGCACTCGCTGTAACCGCGCTGATGGCTGAAGATGGCGACCCGCTTCAACCGGCTTCCCTCACCCTAATGGGAGGCCCCATTGACACGCGAATAAATCCAACAATCGTGAACCGTCTCGCTGAAAACCAGCCCCTGTCCTGGTTCGAACACAACATCATCGCCCGTGTCCCGTTTCCAAACGCCGGCTTTATGCGCAAGGTCTATCCAGGTTTTCTGCAACTCACTGGCTTCATGACAATGAACCTTGAGCGGCACGCCACTGCCCACGTGGATCTGTTCCATGACCTCATCAAGGGTGACGAAGACAGTGTCCGGCAACACAACCAGTTCTATGAGGAATACCTCGCAGTGATGGACCTGCCCGAGCGCTTCTATCTCGACAGTATAGAACGCGTCTTCCAGCAGCACGCACTCCCGGAAGGTACATTCAAGCACCACGGACGCCTCGTTGACTGCCAGGCAATTCGCAACACGGCACTATTTACCATTGAAGGCGAACGTGACGACATCTGTGGACTTGGTCAGACATCTGCAGCGCACCAGCTGTGCCCAAACATCCCGCCAGACCGGCGGCAAGCCTACATACAAAAAGGCGTCGGCCATTACGGCGTATTCAACGGATCACGCTTCCGGCGCGAAACCCGGCCCCGCATCACCGAATGGATCAAGGCAACCACCATTCCACCGTGACCTCACCCCGCGTCTTCACCAGGTTGCATACCTCCAGGCTAATAATCTGTTCGCAACGCACCATTCTCGCTCGATTTTTTCCACATGAAGTTAAAGTAAAGCTCAGGTTTCCGGCGAGTTTGGCTGTGTTCCCAGAGTCTGTGAATGCTAGCCAGATGACGGTATCGACCGATAATCCTTTCGTGCGCCCTTTTTCGCCGCTACGATCTAAGCAAAGGTTGTCTGTCACGCGCTGAGGCGCGAGGCGGATCTAAACACGCGGCCCGAGAAAACGGCACATTTCTTTCAACGGCAGAATGGCGTGATGGACCTCCGCGACGGAAACCGCGCGACTTAAACGTTGTCACCCGAAGTCATTCTTCCAGTCATGGGCAAGACGGTCACCAGATGCGCCATATCAAAGTTCTACTGACCACCGGCCTGCTGCTGGCAATGCCAGTCCTGACCAGCACTGCGAGCGCCGATAAAAGCCAGCCGCCTGTACCTGTTATCGTACAGACAGCCCAAACCTTGTCATTTCGCGACCGCGTTGAAGCGCTTGGCACGCTCCGCTCCAACGAAAGCGTTGCACTGACGGCGGTCGTCGCCGACAAGGTAACAGCCATCAAGTTTGAAGACGGGGACCGCGTCGAAGAAGGTCAAACTCTCGTCGAAATGACCACTGCCGAAGAAACCGCGGTTGTCGATGAAGCCCGTTCCACGCTGCAAGAGGCCAAGGCGCAGTTCGAACGTGCCGAAAGCCTGACCAAGCGAAAACTCTCGCCAGAAACCGTATTCGACCAGCGCCGCCGAGACTACGCCACGGCACGGGCCCGCGTAGCGGCCATGGAGGCACGCCTCTCAGATCGGATCCTTAAAGCGCCATTCGCCGGCCGCATGGGTTTGCGCAACGTCTCAGTGGGGAGCTTTGTTGGCCCCGGCGACGTCATTGCACGCATTGAAGATGACAGCGTTATGAAGCTCGACTTCTCGGTACCCTCTACCTTCATATCAACGCTGAAACCAGGGCTTGAGATTGTCGCTAACGCGCGCGGGTTCGCCAATGACGAATTTCGAGGAACTGTCGCCAGCATCGATAACAGAATTGATGAGATCACCCGCACAATCAAGGTGCGTGCGATCCTGCCCAACCCCGACCGAAAGCTCGTTCCCGGGTTGTTGATGAACGTCTCGCTTTTCAAAAACCCGCGTTTGGCCGTGGCCGTTGCTGAAGAAGCTCTCGTACCCATCGGCACCGACACGTATGTATTTGTGGTCGATGAGAACAAGATGACCGTTGCACGCCGCCGCATCGAGACAGGGGCGCGCCAGCCCGGATTTGTCGAAGTCACCAATGGCCTCAAGGCAGGCGAGCTGGTTGTGACAGACGGCACGATGATCGTGAGGCCTGGCACGGTCGTCACGATACTCAGCAAAAAAGACGCTGGCGAAGCCGCAACCAACGGTGAACCGGCCGCGGCAAGTGAACATAAGGCGTCGAGCAAACCGGCGGGGCGGACGTGAAATTATCCGATATTTCCGTCACACGTCCCGTTTTTGCAAGCGTCCTGGCGATGCTGCTCATCGTCTTCGGACTAGTCGCCTTTGAACGGCTGCCCCTGCGCCAGTATCCTGACATCGATCCGCCAGTTGTTTCAATTGATACAACCTACCGCGGCGCCTCCGCTTCAGTGGTCGAAAACCGTATCACCGAACTGATCGAGGAACGCATCGCCGGCCTGGAAGGCATTCGCTTCATTTCATCATCCAGCGAAGATGGACGCTCGCGCGTCACCATCGAATTCAAGGTCGGCCGCGACGTTGATGCTGCTGCCAACGACGTGCGCGATCGCGTCTCCTCGATACTCGACGACCTGCCCGACGAAGCCGAACCGCCCGAGATCGAGAAGGTGGATTCCAACGACGAAGTCATCATCTGGTTCAATGTCGCGTCTGACAGAATGACAGTGCCAGAGTTGACCGACTACACGGACCGCTATCTGGTAGACCGCTTCTCGGTTCTTGACGGCGTCGCCCGTGTTCGCATCGGCGGCCAGCAGACATATGCCATGCGCGTGTGGATAGACCGGACAGCCCTGGCCGCCCGCCAGCTTACCGTTGTGGACGTTGAAAACGCACTCCGCGCAGAGAACGTTGAACTGCCAGCCGGCTCAATCCAGTCGGTGAAGCGCCAGTTCACCGTCAGAATGGACCGTCATTTTAAAACGGCCGAAGATTTCTCAAAGCTGGTACTGAAGCGTGGCGACAACGGGTACCTGGTGCGGCTCGGCGACGTTGCTCAGGTTGTAAAGGCCTCACTGGAGGACCGCACATTTTTTCGCGGCAACGGTGTTGCGATGGTCGGGCTTGGCATTATCAAACAGTCCACCGCCAATACAATCGCGGTTGCCCGCGCCGCACGTGCCGAACGCGATCGGGTCGTGCAAAACCTACCCGAAGGCATGCAGATCGCCGACAGCTACGACTCGTCCGTTTTTATCGAAGGGGCCATCGAGGAAGTTTACAAAACATTGGGCATAGCAATCGCCCTGGTTGTCACAGTCATCCTTGTAGTCCTCGGCAGCTGGCGCGCAATGCTCGTTCCTGCGGTAACCGTGCCAATCTCCATCATCGCAACGTCCATCGTTCTTTACATGCTTGGGTACTCAGTCAACCTGTTGACTCTGCTGGCTGTCGTTCTGGCGATCGGCATGGTCGTCGATGATGCCATCGTTGTTCTGGAGAACATCTACCGCCGCATGGACGAACTTGGCGAAACGCCTTTGGTTGCTGCCTACCTCGGCACCCGTCAGGTCGGTTTTGCCGTCATCGCCACGACCTTGGTGCTGATCTCCGTTTTCGTACCGATTACGTTCCTGGAAGGTGATATCGGCCGGCTGTTCTCCGAATTTGCGATGACCATGTCAGCCGCAGTGGCCTTCTCAAGCCTTGTCGCCCTGTCGCTTTCTCCGATGCTTGCCTCCAAACTCCTGAGGCCAAACACCAATCGTGGCATCGTCAATCGCGCGGTCGATCGAGTTTTTAGCGCACTGGCCAGCAGCTATAGCCGCGTGCTGCATATTGCAATCAGGTTCTCAATCCTGCCGATTGTCGCCTACATCGCAGTCTGTGTATCCATTTATTGGCTTATCGAGCGCATACCTTCCGAATATGCACCCAAAGAGGACCGGGGCGCTTTCTTCGTTATGGTGATGGGACCTGAAGGCGCCTCTCACGACTACATGAAGCCGTACATGAACGAAATTGAGAAGCGGCTCATGACCTATATCGACAAAGGTGAAGCCTCCCGCATGCTGGTGCGCTCACCACGCGGCTTCGGAACCATCGCAAGTTTTAATTCCGGCATTGTAATCGTGCTGTTGAACGACTGGGGCAAGCGGCGTTCGGCTTTCGAGATCATGGAGGAAATCCGCGGCAAGCTGAGTGACCTGCCTGGTGTCAGGGCGTTTCCGGTGATGCGACAGGGTTTCGGTCGCGGTATCAAAAAACCCGTCGAGTTCGTCATAGGCGGCGGCACCTATCAGGAACTTGTCGAGTGGCGAGACCTGATCAATGGGAAATTGGCCGAAAACAATCCCGGCCTGGTTGGTGTTGACTGGGACTACAAGGAAACCAAACCTCTCATTGATGTTAAAATCGATTATGACCGGGCGGCAGAACTAGGTGTATCTGTCAGTGACGTTGGGCGCACGCTGGAAACAATGCTCGGCTCCCGCAACGTGACAACCTACATCGAACGCGGCCAGGAATACGATGTCGTTCTGGAAGGCGAGCGGGCCCGGCAAAAGACGCCAACCGACATCGAGAATATCTACGTCCGCTCAAGTCGCTCTGGTGCGCTTATTCCCTTGTCCAACGTGGTGCGGCTGTCGGAGCGAGCTGATTCAGGCACGCTCAATCGCTACAACCGCGTTCGCGCAATCACACTGGAAGCCAATCTCGCCGAAAATCTTGCACTCGGCGATGCGCTCAAGTACCTCGAAAACCTGGTCAAGGAAACGCTCCCGGAAGGTGCCATCATCGACTACAAGGGGCAATCCAGCGATTTTAAATCATCGTCCTCATCAATCCTGTTTTCATTCATACTTGGGATCTTGATCGTCTTTCTCGTGCTGGCCGCACAGTTCGAAAGCTGGATCCATCCCCTTGTCATCATGCTCACTGTGCCCCTTGCAATGGCTGGTGGCCTCCTTGGGCTCTATCTGACAGGCGGAACGCTCAATATTTATAGTCAGGTTGGCTTGATCGCTCTCGTCGGTCTGGCGGCAAAGAACGGCATCCTTATCGTCGAGTTTGCCAACCAGCTGCGCGACGAGGGAAGGCCATTTGACGAAGCACTAATGGAAGCTGCACGTGTCAGGCTGAGGCCGATTCTCATGACCGGCATCACAACGGTCGCTGGTGCCGTGCCACTGATGTTGTCATTCGGTGCTGGTGCCGAAACACGCCAGGTAATCGGCGTGGTCGTCTTGGCCGGCGTTTCGGTAGCAACAGTCATGACGCTGTTTGTAGTGCCGGTTGCATACAACCTCATCGCGCGGCGGACGGGATCTCCAGGCGATGTTGCTCGCCAGCTCGATATCGAACTAGACAAGACTGGTGAAACCGGTCGCCTGCAAACCACCCCGGCAGAGTAACGCTACGTGAGCTCAAGTCATATATAAGGTCACGCCGCAATGGCTAGGTCGCAGGGCTTGGGCTGCGCAGTGTAGGCACCAGCAATGACCCGCAGATGCGGGCGCCGTGCCAATAAAGCCGTCAACATGCGCTGCGGATTAAAGCCCCAGTCCATGTTGATGCGCTGTTCCGCCGCAACACGGGCAGTATCCGCCAGAAGCGCATAGCCTCGTTCCAGCAATAGCTCCTGCAGACGTCGCGCCTTGAACACGTCAACAAGGCTCCACAAGCGCACAAGTGCAACCACGCCATCTTGCGTCGCGCCATCAAAGTTCTTCCAGAAACGCTCTTCAAGACGATTACGATCGTCTGTCGTCGCGCCGCGCATCAAGACAAGGGCACGGCCGTCCTCAACCAGCAAACGCATGGCAAGAGCCAGCGTTTTGGGCTGTGCTTTTGGCAGGTCTGTCATATCGAAATCGGGCGTCATCGCATCAATCTCCGGCGCGCGGTTGTTGTTCATGCTGCGGGTTTTGTGATGTTTTAGGCGTGCCCGTTTCAACCAAAGACGGTCCACGGCGATCCGTTGAGAAGAATGATGTCGGTTGGCCGGCTTGCAACGACAACGAAGTCGACCGATAAGCCAACCAGCCTGCCGTTGGAATTGATCACATTGGACTTGGTAAACCGAAACTTGCGGCCATCATTCGCCGTAATGATGCCAACGTTGATGTCATCGTGAAACTTGGTGATTTCGCCTTGGATCTGCATCGGGTCTCTCCTGTTTACCGCTCCCCTCGGGAGCGCGTGGAAAGACATTGAACTAAGAACCCCTCCCACGCTGTTCCAACGGAAACAGAGCGAAAAATCACGAAAGAAACCGGCAATGTCTGCCGAAACCCTCGGTAACGCTGTCCTTTATCAGGCCAAGAAGCTCCGTATTCATACCGCAGCGTTCTACGTCACCGGAAAATTCCGGAAAAAAAGGCGCAAGCACTGGCAACTTCCGACAAGCCCATCGCTATCGCCCAGGTTCGGACATTCCTGCCTGATTGGCTTCACGAATTGCACCAAAGCAACGATCATCGCGTTTGAAGTGTTCTGTATTCGAGTTCCTGGACCTGCCAAGACTGTCACGTCATTCAAGGACGAATTCCATGACCCGTTTCGACAAGCTGTTCTCCGCTGTCCTATTCAGCATTGCGATGATGAGTGTTTGCGCACTAGCCATCATGGCCCTCACCGTAACCCGCGCGCTGGCAGATCCGGGCACTTTCGTGAGTAAACCGCTTGCCAATGATGGCAAGCGATATGAGGCCTACCTCAATTCTCATTGGAAGTCGGACAAGACGAATGCATCGCGCTCGATTGCATCGGCTTACCGCACTTTAATGACCGATCCGCGCGCAGCATCCCGCGATTTCGCCAGGACAGTTGTTGGCAACCCAGATAATGCTCAAGCATGGATCGGCCTTGCCCAATCACTACTGGCGATTAATCCCGATCCCAACAAGGGCAGAGAGCGCTTCGATCTTCCCGTTAATGCTTCTGGCGCGGCCTACATCGCACAGCAGCGCGCAACCGATGCCAACATGCGCGCACAAGCACTGAAGGTGTTGAGTTCAGCCCTTGAGCGGCGCGCATTCTGGCGCCCGGCAATCGAATCCCTCAAGGCAAGTCTGGAGCTGGTGTCAGATGCTGACGGAAAAGCCAATCTAGCCAGACTCATGGCAACACACGGCTTTCGCATGACGGATTATCGCACCGACAGCGAAACAGAGAGCCCACGCGCTTGCCTTACATTTTCCGAAACACTTAAGCGCGGCTCTATCGACTTTTCCAAATACGTTAGAGTGAACGGAAAAGACCCGGCCGGTATTGCACCTGAAAACAGCCAGCTCTGCATCGACGGTTTGAAGCATGGCGAGCGCTACGAGATCCAGCTCAAGGCAGGTCTACCCTCAGACATTGGCGAGAACCTCACCAAGAATATCGAGATTGCCATCTATGTGCCGGACCGCAAGCCGGCCGTGCGTTTCACTGGCCGCTCCTACGTTCTACCCAGCCGTGGGCAGCAGGGCATTCCGCTCGTTTCGATCAACACGGACGCCGTAGCCGTTGAGATCTATCGCATCGGAGATCGCAATCTGGCAGCCGCACTGCAAAATGGTGACGTTGACCGCCAGCTTTCGACCTGGGACGTTAATACGATCAAGAACCGCAATGGCGAAAAAATCTATTCCGGCGAACTGCCGGTCACCCGAAAGCTCAACGCAGAGGTGACGACCGCCGTTCCGGTTGGCGATGCCGTAGGGACACTCAAGTCCGGTGCTTACGTCATGATCGCCAAGCCGCTCAACAGCGGACGCAACGACAACAACGTCGCCTCGCAATGGTTCATCGTATCAGACCTGGGCCTTACCGCATTTTCCGGTAGCGACGGCATCCATGCCTTCGTGCGTTCACTTGCCGAAACGTCACCTGTAGCAGGCGCCAAGGTGCGTCTCGTCGCGCGTAACAATGAAGTGCTCGCAGAAACCACGGCCAACGAGAAAGGCTATGCCCACTTCAGCGCAAACCTGGCCAAGGGCGAAGGCGGATTGGCACCAGCCATTCTGATCGCCGAAAAGACCACGGGTGGCGAATACGCTTTCCTCGACCTTTCCACCGCCGCGTTCGATCTTTCTGACCGTGGTGTCAAGGGTCGTGATGCACCTGGCGCTGCCGATGCCTATCTCTACACCGACCGCGGCGTATACAGACCCGGCGAAACCGTCCATCTCGCTGGCATCGTGCGCGATGGCGCAGGCATCGCCCTCACCACGCCGACAACATTGATCATCACGCGCCCGGACGGCGTCACACATCGCAAACTGGTTCTTACCGACAAAGGAATTGGCGGCCGCACCACCGACCTGCATCTGAGCAACGCATCGCAGACAGGAACATGGCGCGCGCGGCTCCACGCCGACCTGAACGAGAACGCCCTCGCACAGGTATCTTTCCTGGTCGAAGACTTCATGCCCGAACGCCTGGACATGACGTTGACGGCACCTGAAGGCGCCCTCAGCCCTGAGGCAACAAAGTCGATTGCTGTCGCAGGAAAATATCTCTACGGCCCACCGGCTGCCGATCTGGCACTTGAAGGCGACATCATCGTCAAACCGGCACGCGGTGACGTTGCAGGCTTCCCAGGCTACGCATTCGGGCTTGCTGATGAGGTTATCAGCCCAGTGCGCCAGCCCCTCCAGAACCTGGTCAACACCGGCACTGACGGCAATGCCGAGGTTCCAGTGACATTGCCCTCAATACCCGACACCGCGCGGCCGCTCGAAGCGCAGATCCTGTTGCGCCTCAAGGAAACAGGCGGGCGCAGCATTGAGCGCAGCCTGACACTGCCAGTGACCACCGCACGCCCACGCATCGGCATCAAGCCGCTCTTTAAAAGCGATGACTTGAATTCATCCGACGGTGCGCAAGTGCGCTTCGATGTTATTCATCTCGATAGAAATGGCACACAAGACGCCGTCGCTGGCGCAGCGTGGCAACTCATGCGGCTGGAAACAAACTGGCAATGGTATGCCCGCGATGGCGTCTGGACGCACGAAGCCGTCACCTTCACGCGCAAGGTAGCGAGCGGAACGATCGACATCACGGCTGACAAACCCGCCACCATCGAAGCGCCAACGCGCTACGGTCGCTACCGCCTTGAAGTAACATCCAGCGGCGACAAGGCAGCCGCTTCCAGCTATGCCTTCAACGCCGGTTGGTATGTCAGCGGTGACAACCCCGACACTCCTGAAGTGCTTGATGTGGCGCTCGACAAACCATCCTATTTGCCTGGTGATACGGCCAGGCTCAGGATCGCATCGAAATACGAAGGCACCGCGCTGATCGCAGTGCTTGGCTCCAGCCTTCACGAAATGCGCGAAGTGAATGTGCCCAAAGGCGGAACAGAAGTGGCACTGACAGTTGGCGCGAACTGGGGTTCAGGCGCCTACGTTACCGCTCTCATGTACAGGCCAATGGATGAACAGCTAAAACGTATGCCGAGCCGGGCACTCGGCCTGGCATGGCTAGGTCTAGACGCCAAACCACGCACATTGGACATTGCGATCGACACACCGGAGAAAGTGAAGTCTGGCGCAGGACTGAAAGTTCCAGTGACCATTGGCGGGCTCAAAGCTGGCGAAGAAGCTCGCATCACGGTTGCCGCCGTCGACATTGGCGTTCTTAACGTCACCGGCTTCAAAACACCCGCACCCCAATCATGGTTTTATCAGCAGCGAAAGCTCGGCATGGAGATCCGCGACTTCTATGGCCGGCTGATCGACGGCATGCGTGCCGAACGCGGCGCGCTGCGTTCGGGTGGCGACGGTGGCGGCCTTGCAATGCAAGGCACACCGCCCTCCGAGGAGATTGTCTCGCTGTTTTCTGGCGTCGTCAGCGTCGATCAGAACGGCAAGGCCGAAGTCTCATTCGACGTGCCTGACTTCAACGGCGCCGTGCGCGTGATGGCAGTTGCCTGGAGCAAGGACAAGGTCGGATCGGCTTCGAAAAACGTCCTCATTCGCGATGAAGTTGCCGTAACAATGACCGCACCGCGTTTCCTCACGCTCGGCGATGAGGCGCAACTGGCGCTTGACTTGCACAACGTCGAGGGCCCAGCCGCACTCTATCAATTGACCGTCGATCGATCGATGGCCGATATCGACGGCGCACCACACGAGCGCATTGCCGACACCACAATTGACCTGAAAACCGGAGCACGGCAGGTTGAGCGTGTTGCGCTGAAACCTGCCAACGTCGGCCTGTTTTCCTACGATATAAAGCTGCAGGGACCTGGCGGCATCCTTGTGACACGGCGTATGACGCTTGACGTGAAACCACCTGCCGGTGACATCAAGCGCACGACAGTCGCCAAGGTCGCCGGCAATGGCGGCAGCCTGACCCTTTCAAAGGATCTTGCTGCCGACCTCATAGAGAACCGGACCAAGATCAACTTGTCAGCCGGACCGCAAGCGCGGTTTGACGTGCCCGGTCTATTGACCTCGCTCAACCGCTATCCCTACGGCTGCGCCGAACAGACTGTATCGCGTGCCCTACCGCTGGTTTACGCCAATGCAGTCGCCAGCCAGATTGGCATCGGCACAGACAAGGCGCTGAAAGAGAGCGTGCAAAAAGCAATCTCGCATGTGTTCTCGATGCAGGACAGTTCCGGCGCCTTCGGTATATGGGGACCATCCGCACCTGACCTATGGTTGACGGCCTATGTCGCCGACTTCCTCACGCGAAGCAAGGATGCCGGTTTCGCAGTACCCGCGGAACAGTTCGGCCAGGCGCTTGACCGGCTGCAGAACTTCATCGCTTACGCACAGGACTTTCAGACGGGCGGTGAAGATAGAGCTTATGCACTCTACGTGTTGGCACGTAACGGTCGCGCGCCAATCGGTGAATTGCGCTACTACGCCGATACCCGGATTGACCGCTTTTCGACACCACTTGCCAAAGCACAGATTGGCGCAGCGTTGGCAATGATGGGCGACAAGACACGAGCCGAGCGTGCATTCGCCAAGGCCATCGCCGCACTCGACGCCAAGGCCCAAGATATCAGCCGTAACGACTATGGCTCAAACCTCAGAGACAGCGCCGCACTACTGACACTCGCATCAGAAGTCGGCATCTCCAAAGCGGAACAGCCGCAATTGGTCGATGTGATTGCAAAAGCCTACGCAACGCGCGGATACACCTCCACCCAGGAGCAGGCGTGGATGCTGATGGCGGCCAATGCGCTTTCCAATGAAGTGGCGGCAAGCCGGCTGACGCTTGGCGGCGCACCACTACAGGCGCCAATCTTCAGACCATTGACACCAGCTCAGATCTCCAAGGACGGTGGATTGGTTCTCGCCAATGAAGCCGATGCAGCTATCGACGTTGTCGTCTCCGTGATCGGTGCTGCACTGACACCTGAACCCGCCGCGTCAAAGGGCTTCACCATCAAGCGGAACTACTACACGCTCGACGGCAAAGAGGTGAAACTCGACAGCGCAACAGGTGGAACAGCCAGCCTCACGCAAAACGAGCGCCTTGTAGTGGTCGTCTCGGTGGAAACCAGGGAAGCAGGCGGACGTGTATTGCTGGTCGACAGGCTGCCCGCTGGCCTCGAAATCGAAAATCCACGATTGGTGCAATCCGGCGACATAAAATCGCTCGGCTGGCTGGCCGGGACAATCAACCCCGAACATGCCGAATTCCGCGACGACAGATTTGTGGCTGCGTTCAATCTCAACACAACAAAAGGACGTGGCAACAACAGTCTCACCGGCGACGACAGGCCGACACGCACAGCAACCGGCGCCTACATCGTGCGCGCGGTATCACCTGGCAAGTTCGTGCACCCTGCGGCAACCGTGGAAGATATGTACCGGCCAGACCTTTATGCGCGGACTGAAGCAGGCACGCTGACGGTCACGACGAAGCAGTGAGGTGCAGCCATGGTTGTTCCTGGTTCGCAGCGCAAACCTGCATCACCCAGTTCCTCCGGCACGTTCATCCCCGTGCCTGAGTCGACTCCCGCGGCAGCAACCCCCGCTGCCACGGGGCAACCGCGGCGGCGCTGGCATCGCTTTCTCCTGGGCGGTGCGGCAGCGTTGATCGGCGCCGCCGTGGTTTCTGCCGGTGCTGCCTGGGTCGGCATAGAGGTGGCTAAATCCCGCATGGGACCACCGCCGCTGGAAGTGGCTGAAGATCTCTCCACAGTCGTGCTCGACCGGCATGGCAAACTGTTACGCGCGTTCACCACATCAAGCCACCGCTGGCGCCTGCCGGTGACAACCAGCGACGTCGATCAGCGTTACCTCGCCATGCTGTTCGCATTCGAGGACAAAAAATTCCAGCAACATGGTGGTGTTGACCTGGCCGCCGTCGCTCGCGCAGCTGCCCAGGTCATCCGCTACGGTAGAATTGTCTCGGGCGCCTCGACGCTCACCATGCAGGTGGCGCGGCTGATCGAAGGTCGCCATGAGCGTACTGCGGCCGGAAAACTGCGCCAGATCGTGCGCGCATTACAAATAGAAGACCGATTGTCGAAGGATGAGATCTTGAATCTCTACCTGCGCTTTGCGCCCTTCGGCGGAAATCTCGAAGGCGTGAGAGCGGCCACACTTGCCTACTTCGGCAAGGAACCCAAAAGGCTGTCACTCGGTGAAGCCGCCTTGCTGGTTGCCCTGCCGCAATCACCTGAAGCGCGCAGGCCGGACCGCCATCCCAAGGCCGCGCAACGAGCCCGTGACCGGGTACTTGCGCGCGCCGTCGCAGCCGGTGTGATCTCCAGGATTGAAGCGGACCGGGCACGGGCGGAAAGGGTGCCGACCGCACGCCGCACCTTCCCGCTCTTGGCGCCACATCTGACCGAAGCAGAAGTCGCCACCCACGCAACCGAGCGCATCATCCGCCTCACGCTGGATGCAAGCCTGCAACGCAGTCTTGAACAGCTGGCCAAAGCGCAAACCACGCTCATCGGCAAACGCCTGTCTTCCGCAATCCTGGTTGCAGACCATCGCACTGGAGAAGTCTTGGCGCATGTCGGGGCAGCCGACTATCTTGATGAACAACGCTTCGGCTCAATTGACATGGCTGAAGCCGTGCGTTCTCCGGGCTCCACACTGAAGCCGTTCGTCTACGGGCTCGGATTCGAACTCGGCCTTGCGCATCCCGAAACACTGATAGACGACCGGCCGGTTCGCTTTGGCACCTACACACCCAAAAATTTCGACAAGGAATACCGCGGCACGGTGACCATACGCTCAGCGCTGGCGCACTCTCTCAACGTGCCCGCTGTAAAGGTGCTGGACCGCATCAGTCCCGACCGTTTCATCGCCCGTTTGAGGCGCGCGGGCTTTACGCCGCAGTTTGCCGAGGCGACAGAACCTTCGCTCGCGGTGGCGCTTGGCGGAGTCGGTTTCTCATTAAAAGACATGGCCAGCCTTTATGCAGGACTGGCGCGCGGCGGCCAGCCGATTCAACTCGTGCACCGGCAGAGCGAGATCATCAAAGCGGCTGTGGATCTGCGGCGTGGACATGATGAGCGGCGTCCGCGTCATCTTCTGTCAGAAATTGCCGCATGGTACGTGACCGATATCCTCAAAGACGCACCACCGCCGGACAACGCACGCAGCGGACGCATCGCCTACAAGACCGGCACGTCGTACGGCTACCGCGATGCCTGGGCAATTGGTTACGATGGGCGGCATGTCGTTGCCGTATGGGTCGGACGACCAGACAATGCATCCACGCCCGGCCTGATGGGACACGCAACCGCAGCACCCATCCTTTTCGATGCCTTTGCCCGCATCAGCGAACATCGCACCATACTACCCGCCGCCCCGGCAGGTGCGCTCACCGTTGCCGGTAGCGCACTGCCGCCACCCCTGAAACGATTTATAGAGCCAGGCCAGGCACGGCAGTCCGGTCCCTACCTTGATCGGCCATTGGTGTTCGCATTTCCGCCGGATCGTTCAGACGTCGAGGTTGAACAGCCTGCCAAGGGAGATCCGCTCGACCCGCTGCTGCTCAAGGCTGAGGGCGGCAAACTACCACTCACCTGGCTCGCCGACGGCAAGGCCATAGGCACCACAGCGCATCGGCGTGACCTTGTCTGGCAGCCGGGAGGGCGGGGTTTTTTCAAGTTGTCAGTGATTGACGCCGAGGGGCGCATGGACCGCGTGACCGTGCGCCTGAGATAACCTTGCAACTGTCCGCTTACGGCGGAATGTCAAAACAAATTCAGCAGTCCAGTCCTGCTCGCACCAGAAGATTGGGCGACCGGCGCCCAAGCTGTTTCCGCCAGGCTTTCACCCAGGGTTGGAACGCGATAGGTTCAGCCACGTCCACTGAAAAGGGTGATACCAGCGTGACAACTCACCGGCGCGTCAGAAATGGCTCAGTCGAACTTGGTGCACCAAGGTCCGCTTGGCACGCAAGGCTTGCCAGTATCCCCGGCCTGCTGGCTGTTGCCGTTCTTGCCGCCACCCTCGCGCTCGGTCTCACAAGCTGCCGCGATACGTCAAAAACCGTGCCCTTGCCTGCGCTCGGCGCAATAGTAACTGGCACTTCCGTTTCCGGCATCTCATCTGGCGCCTATATGGCCGGCCAGTTCCAATTGGCGCATGGTGACGTGGTCGTCGGCGCAGGCATTATTGCAGGCGGCCCCTACGGCTGCGCCGAAAGCATCTTCGCAGGACTGATGCCTGGGCCGGGTTCCGCCATGATAAACGCAACGAAAGCCATCAACGGCTGCATGCTGAACGCCATGAAGTTGTGGAACGTTCCCAATCCCCCCGCACTTGCCGATCGTGCGCACCGCCTGGCGCAGTCGCAGGCGATAGCGCCGATCGACCAAACCATAAGCGACCGGGTATATCTGTTCTCTGGCAAGTCCGACCGCACAGTCGCACCGCCAATCGTTGCCGCTGCGGCAACTTTTTATAACCTCCTGGGTGTGCCGCAGAACCAGATCAAATTCGTCACCGACATCAATGCCGGACACGCCTTCGTGACAGAAAACCAAGGCGCTGAGTGCACCGTCACGGCCAAGCCTTATGTCGTGGATTGTGACTACGATCAGGCTGGCGAACTGCTCAGCTTTATCTACGGACAGTTAAACCCACCATCGGCCAAACCTGATGGAAGTTTCATCGTGTTCGATCAGCGCTCATTCACCACCGACCTGCCCACCCACGGTATGGACGATGCCGGCGTGGTTTATGTTCCCCAAAGTTGCAGAGACGGCGGGAATGGCGCAACAGCCATGTCTTCGCCCAACACGCCTTCTCCTGGTCAGACCGGCTGCCGGGTGCATATCGCCTTTCATGGTTGCGGTCAGAACCGCGCGCTTGCCGGAGATGCGTTTGTCCATCAGACAGGCTTCACACGGTGGGCGGACAACAACCGCTTGATCGTGCTTTTTCCACAAGCCGCAGCAAGTGCACTCAACCCTCAGGGATGCTGGGATTGGTGGGGCTACACCGGGCGCGACTATCTCACACGCAAGGCCCCCCAGATTATTGCCGTCCGGCAAATGCTGGACCGTTTAGCGGGTCTGGGCCAGCCGTCCTGAGACAAAATGCGAACCAGATTTCAATCTGATACCCCAGTTCGTTCGAAATCAGTGCGCTATCGGAATCTGTGACCACGCTGCGCTAGACTTGTCGGACATCTTTTTGTAGCTCAGGTCAGTAGATACCTGGGGGCCGCACCGCGCGGCAGGGGGAATTACATGATCAGCTTGCATACTGCCACCTGGCCCGAGGCACGCCCGGCCACACCAGCCAAATCAGGACGCTGGCTCGACATTGCGATCGGTCTTACCGCCATGGCAGGTGTATTGGCGACGACCGCGCAAGGCATCATGGAGCAGGCCGAAGCGGACCGGCAGGATGCCGCCACCCATGCAACAGATTCCACACACAATAAGGACGACGTCTCCCGCATGGCACTGCCAACGCGCGAGACGATGATCGGCGGTTACGCCGGCGCGCCCTATACGCACGCAAGCGATGTGCTTCACAAGAAAAGCGGCGTTCACGACTTCACCGTTCAAGACGTCAACTGGGAAGGACAGCCCTTCAAGTCTCCGATCTATTACGGCGCACGTGTCGTTCGTTGGCTTGAAGGCGGGCGTAGCGGCGCAATGGTTGATTTCACACATTCCAAGACCTTGGCCCAGCTCGACGAAACCCGGAGCCTGAAGGGAACGTTGGACAATGCTCCCGTACCCGCACAAGCCACTTTGCGCGACATTTATCGAAAACTCGAATTCAGCCACGGCCACAACATGCTCACCCTCAATGGCCTGTGGAGATTAACCCGGCTGGCTCCGCGGCTGTGGCCCTATGTTGGCGTCGGCGCCGGCATCAACCTGCCGCACAGTGAAGTGCAACTGACGAAGGTAAGAGGCCGTACGTATGAATATCAATACACCGGCCCCGTCGCTCAGGCAGTGATTGGCATCGAGTTCCGCGTGCCGCGCATGAGCTATTTTCTGGAATACAAATTTTCACTTGCTCAATATAACGTGCCACTCTCTCTGCGCGACGGCTCCGTTTTGTTCATCGACCTTTGGAACCAGTTCTCAAGCTGGCTTTCGGGTGAAGAACCTCCCGGCGGATACCTCGACACACGGCTGACAAGCCATCAGGTGATCGGCGGACTGGGCGTGCGCATCGGTGCAACCGATGCAGCTGCAGCACCCTAGTGTGGCGTCGCGCCTTAGTTGATCGATGTTGCGGCACGCTGGGTATCAACTAAGGCGCGATAAACGCCACACTAAGCCAATGATTTTGCTAGTGGCCTTCATGTCGCGCCAAAATTG
>JBKEAX010000233.1:0-13521 GCA_047972825.1 Hyphomicrobiaceae bacterium
TCAAGCCGCTTTGCGCCATTTCGTAGCCAAGATCAACAGCACTGGCGAACCCATAGGCATCCGTGCCGCCGTGGCTCTTGATGGCAATTCCATTGAGGCCGAGAAACGTGCCGCCGTTGACACGCCGCGGATCCATCTTGTGTTTGAGGACCTTGAACCCACCGCTTGCAAAAAAAGCACCGAGCCTGGAAAAAAAGGTCCGCCCCATGGCATCCTTGAGATACTGCCCAACCTGGCGCGCCGTTCCTTCAGCGGTCTTCAACGCGATGTTGCCCGCAAATCCTTCAACCACGACAACATCAACAACGCCTTGGCCAATCTGGTCTCCCTCGACAAATCCGCGATAGTTCAGCGGCAACTTGGCGTCTTTCAACCAGGCATGTGCCTGCTTGACTTCTTCAGCGCCTTTGATTTCCTCGACGCCGACATTCAACAATCCAAGTGTGGGATTTTCGATATGGAACAGAGCGCGCGCCATCGCTGCACCCATCATTGCAAAATCACCCAATTGGCGGGCTGTCGCACCAATGTTGGCCCCGACATCAAGAACGATGCACTCAGATTCAACGGTCGGCCATAACGCCGCGATGCCCGGACGCTCAATATCCGCCATCGGCCGCAAGATGAGTTTGGCCATGGCCATAAGCGCACCGGTATTGCCGGCTGATACGGCCACATCCGCATCCCCCTTTTTCACGGCCTCAAGAGCCAGCCACATGCTTGAGCCCTTACCGCGGCGCAATGCCTGGCTGGGCTTGTCGTCCATGGCCACCGTAATATCGGTGGGCAAAATACGGCTTCTGGCCTTGAGCGCAGGGTGTTTTTCAAGCTCGGCCTCGATCTCCGACGGGCGGCCCGCTATCAGAAAGCTCAATGCGGGGTGGCGCTCCAACGAGATGGCCGCACCGCCGACCACGACGGACGGCCCATGGTCGCCCCCCATTCCGTCAAGGGCTATGGTATTCGGCTGGTGCATCAAAAATATACGCCTCGGGATTAGGGTCCGGACTCAGTAGCAATGAGTTGGCTGGGTGCCTGAGCTTATGCCGCCCTCCCGGGCGAAACGGCCGGAAGATACCCGTTTAGCGAGCCCACACAACCGCTTTCTTCGTCGGCATCTGGGTGTACGGAGCGCCAGTTGCCATTTTGGCAACCCCACGGCGCCACCGCCCAAATACAATCATTTCAGATTGAAGCACTGGCTCAGGTCTTATCTTTCAGGCGCTGCAACGCCGCAAACGGATTATCCGCCACACCGCTATCAGCGCTGGAATGAGGCCCGGAAAATGCCGCACCTTCAGCGCGCGGATAAGGATTAAGTGCGGTCGCCAGTTGTTCAAATACAATGCGGCCGACCTCAATGTGACCCTGGCGGATCATTTCAGGCGCGATGCCCGCTGCAAGAGCCTCCTGCTCCTCCGCTTCCCCGCGCTTGGGCAGAGGCACCAGTTCCGGCGGCCAGAATTCTTCTTCGATTTTTTCAACGATTTCCGCTTCAACCGGAGCAAGCGTGATAACGCAAGGCTGTGAAATATAGGCCTGAAATTCGCCTGCAAGCCGGTAACGCGCACCGCTCATGGCTAAGATACGATATGTCGCCGAAAGTTTTTCACAACCCAGCAGGCCGAGGGATTTTGCAATTTCGGCACGCTCTTGCGCTGTAGCCACGCGGCTTGCTTCAAGACCGCGCTCTGGAATGTCCACGACCCGCTCGGACCAAGCCGAAAGCAGTGCCGCGGTATCATCTTGTCGGCTGTTTACAGACATGAAACATGCTCCGTCCGTTTGCTGTGCGGTCCACATCCAGTCCGCTCACACCTTGCATCCGATCACACCTTGCACATGACAAGCCAAGCACATGGCAAGCCAATTGATCGGCTTCACAGCTCGGGTTCGAGGAGAGCCTTGCCGGCGCATACGGTTTTCGTGTCAGTGGCAGCAAACTTTTGATGCTGCCGCAAGGCGTGCGCGGCAAGGCGCGAAAACTGGCCAACAGCATCTTCATTTTCATGCGATGAAGTCTGTTGCTCCGCTGCATCCTCGGTGCCGGACATGACCTGCGCGTCAACCAGATATTTTCCAAATGCCCTGGCCATAGCGGCCGTGTCGGCTGCATCAAGCGCGGCGCGATAAGCTTTTGATCGCTCATAAAAACCAGCTGCGGCTTTCTTCACTTTTTTGGGCACCGCCATATCGCCTATGCCGATTTGGCGCATGCTGTCGTCCATGTCTGTCACAAACGCCTCAAGCGTCAACCGGCTCAATTCTGCAACATCGGGGGCCCCGTCCTTTTGCAATCGCTCAAGCAGTTGAAACAGAACCAGAACAATCATCTCGTAACGGCCGTTGAGCGTGTCTGGAACACCATAGTGCGAATAGAAAACCGGGTTACGCGCGTTGGCCACGACGGCGCCATAAAGCTCCTTTGCTTTACGCGCGCTGGCGCCGCGCGTTTTGAGCCAATCCAGCATTGGGCGGTTTGTCCTTGTTGTTTTCTGCACCGGGTTTTGCCCGTATGGGTGTAAATGGCGGGGAAGATCCGGTCTAGCGCGTTGCATACGCCTCTGTCTCGGGCTAATCGGCGTTCATGAGGGAAAGGCATGCGATTCGCCGCATGCTAAAGCTACAGCAGTTCGTTTGCATTCGCGGAAACGGGCGTTTGGCTGGTCCAACTTGTTCAGGAGCCACTGGCAAGGGACCTTTGGGAGGAGCCGTTATGACGGCACATCGCAGCACCGTTGCATCTCTCATGTTATGGGTTTGTGCTGTGGTGTTCGCACCAATGCTCGCAGCTTGCAGCCCGCAGGTCATTAAGCATGGCCATCAGTTCCGCCAATCCGACATCCAGCAAATCCAACCGGGAATGTCACAGGAACAAGTGAAGTTGCAGCTCGGCTCCCCCGCGACAACAGCCACGATCAACAACGGTCAGGCCTATTACTACATTTCCTCGACTGCGACACAGGCCGCCTTTCTCAAGGAGAAGGAGGTCGATCGTAAGGTCTTGGCCGTTTATTTCAATCCACTTGGCACTGTGGAGCAAGTCGCGAATTACGGCCTGAAGGATGGCAAGGTGTTTGACTACATAAGCCGCACGACTCCAGCACCTGGCGGGCGTGACGATGGCATCCTCAAGCAGCTGTTCCGCAACCTCGGCACGCGCCAGCTCTACGGCGAATAGGCATAATGCTTCTATCCGAGCCCGAGCCAAGCAGACTTAAAAAAACAAGCCGCGCTGAACCCAGCGACCCCGCGTGCATCTGGCTCACGCTCTCAACGAAGCAAGCGGGAAAGTTTAAGCTGCCCTAAACAAACGCACGGCTTCATCGCACTCAAACAAATAGAGCAGCGGCCGCAGCGCTTTTCCCCGCGGACCGGTGAGCTCCGGATCGGTCTCAAGGATCAATCGCGCATCATCGCGCGCAGCTGAAAGCAATCCTTCAAACCCTGGTACGTCCGCCACACGGAACTCAGGCAGACCCGATTGCCGCGCGCCCAGAACTTCGCCGCCGCCACGCAGTTCAAGATCCTTTTCGGCGATCAGAAATCCATCCTCGGTCTCTTCCATCATCTTCAGGCGCTGTTCCGCCGTCTCGCCCATGGGCGGCTTGTAGAGAAGCATGCAGAAACTCTCCCTCACGCCACGCCCTACGCGCCCACGAAGCTGATGCAATTGCGCAAGACCGAACCGTTCCGCATGTTCGATCACCATGATGTTCGCATTAGGCACATTGACGCCGACCTCGATCACAGTCGTCGCAACGAGCACCTTCAACTCATCGGCAGCGAACGCCGCCATGGTCTTGTCCTTGGCCTGCGACGACATTCCGCCATGCAGCAAGCCGACACAATCGCCCAATTGCTGGGTCAGGTAGGCATGGCGTTCCTCCGCGGCGGCCAGTTCAGATTTCTCCGAGCCTTCTATCAGCGGGCATACCCAATAGACCTGCGCACCCTCTGCAAGCTGTGCCTTGATACGAGCAACCAGTTTTTCGATTGCATCGACGGGAACAGCCTTCGTCACCACTGGCTTGCGCCCCGCCGGTTTTTCGGTGAGACGCGACACATCCAAATCCCCGTAATGCGTCATCAACAGCGTGCGTGGAATGGGCGTCGCCGTCATCACAAGAACGTTGGCGCCGCCGTCCTTTCCCTTGGCCTGCAATGCGAGCCGTTGGTGCACGCCGAACCGGTGCTGCT
Organism: Hyphomicrobiaceae bacterium; assembly: GCA_047972825.1. Taxonomy (GTDB): domain Bacteria; phylum Pseudomonadota; class Alphaproteobacteria; order Rhizobiales; family Hyphomicrobiaceae; genus JAEUMD01. The sequence continues at coordinate 4,201 of JBKEAX010000233.1, forward strand.
CATCGATCACTGCAAAAGCAAGATCACGGAAAATGACGTCTTCCTGGAACAGCGCGTGGGTGCCAATCAGGATGTCAATGTCGCCTGCCGCAAGTCTTTCCAGCAGCATTGCACGCGCCTTGCCCTTCTCTCGCGCCGTCAGAACCGCAATGCGCAACCCTGATGCAGCAGCGAGCGGCTCGATTGTCTCAAGATGCTGCCGCGCCAGCACTTCCGTCGGCGCCATCAGTGCTGCCTGAGCACCAGCCTCCACCGCAATCGCCATCGCCATCAACGCAACAACGGTCTTGCCCGATCCGACGTCACCTTGCAGCAGCCGCAGCATGCGGTTGGGAGCAGACATATCCGCGGCGATCTCGCCCAGCGCCGTCTGCTGAGATCCAGTAAGCGCGAAGGGCAACGCCGCGATAATTGCCTGCCGGATCTGTCCGCTCCCTGAAACCGCGCGGCCCTTCTGCGCCTTGGAGCGCTGCCGGACGAGACCCAGCGCAATCTGCCCCGCCAACAGTTCATCATAGGCTAGCCGCTGCCAGGGTTTTGACCCTGGAGAGAGATCACCCGCATCGTCCGGCACATGAAGGCGCCTTATCGCGTCATCGAACGCAGGCCAGCCATTCTGCTTGATCCACTGCGCCTCCTGCCACTCCGCGAACACAGGCACACGGGCTGCCGCTTGCCGCGTTGCCTTGCTCAAAACCTTGCCCGAAAGCCCCGCCGTCAACGGATAGACAGGTTCGAGCAGCGGCAGGTCATCGCGCTGGTCGGGCGCAACAATATAGTCAGGATGAGCCATTTGCAGCGCCTCACCGTATTGTTCCAGCCGTCCGGAAATATACCTCTCCTCTCCAACGGGGAGCTGGCGCTCAATGAACTTGGGCTCAGCATGAAAAAAAACGAGGTCGAGTTTGCCGCTGTCATCCTCAACGGCCACTTTGTAGGGCGCCTTGCGGTTGCCGCGCGGCGGGGCCCGGTGCTTCAGCACACGCACCTTGAGTGTGACGATGGTTCCAGGGATCGCCTCGGCAACTGCGGGTTCCGCTCGCCGGTCAATCACGCCTGTGGGCAGATGCCATAGCACGTCGATAACCCGTGGCTCTGAAACACCGGGCGGCAGCGCAAGCGCCTTCTTCATTAAAATGGCAAGCCGCGGCCCAATCCCGGCCAGCGACTGGGCTGAAGCAAACAGCGGTGTAAGCTCGACCGGACGCATCTCGTGGCTTCACGTTACTCTATTATCTGCTGGGCGGTTTCGCCGCACGCATGGAAACGACGCATAGAAACCTGCATGATGCCGGGCAGTTCATGCCCGCTACCGGCTTTGCGGAAGGCGTCTCAGGCGGTATATGACCCGCGCAGAACCTGCAAGGAGCAAACCTGCTTGCCATTCGGGCGTCAAGCACAGTCCTGCCGTTATCCCGAAAAGCACACTTTCGCCCGCCAACAAGGATCAGGCCTCCAAAACCGTGACCAGTGACCCAAATTCCGCCTTTAGCCCCGCCTCAGCGGCCGACATCGATACCCGTCGGCGGCGCGCAACCTACAGGGCACACCATCGCGGCACCAAGGAGATGGACTGGCTCCTGGGTCGGTATGCCGACGTGCATCTCGAAGGCATGGACAGCAAAAAGCTGGCGAAGTTCGAACGCTTCCTGGCGCTACCCGACCCTGATTTGCAAAGCTGGATCCTTGACGCAGCCGCCCCGCGAACACCCGAGTTCGCCGATCTCATCGAGCAGATTCGCGTGTTCCACGGTCTACACAGTTAGGATTGAACGCAGGCGCCGGTCTGGGATCGAAAATAAGTGAATTAAAGTACCGCCGATCAACCCGGCGGCAGTAGGTTACAAACCGAAGCTGAAAAAAGAGGACACCGCGACACGTGTCGAGTGCCAAATCCGCTATCAAGTCTCGTGACACCCTGCTCTCAAACGTGCCGGAGGGGCTCGACGCACTGGTTCTTGCCGACCTGGTCGCAGCACCACGGGACGGCGACGGCCCCCGCACGCTTTTGCACATCGCCCGCGATGACCGCCGCATCGAAGCGTTGAGCCAGCAGCTTTCGTTCTTTGCCTCTGGCGTGCGCGTCATCTCGCTTCCAGCCTGGGACACGGTGCCCTATGACCGCATCGGCCCCAACGCAGATATCGTCGCCGATCGCATGGCAGCGCTCGCCAAGCTGACGGTTGCCGCGGGCAAGCAGCCCACAATTGTCCTGACCACTGTCAACGCCATTTTGCAGCGCGTTCCTCCACGCGCCTACATCCGCAAATCGCTACGCCAGATGGCCCCCGGACAACGCATCGACATGAATCGGTTGACTGAACGCCTGCAACTGTTCGGTTACAGCCGTGTCGGCACCGTCATGGAACCGGGTGAATACGCCGTTCGAGGCGGCATTCTGGATCTCTACCCGCCAGCACGCACAAACCCCGTTCGCCTTGATTTCTTCGGCGACACGCTGGAGAGCATCAAGACATTCGATGCCGAGACGCAGCGCACATTGAAAACCGTGCAGAAGCTGGTGCTCCTGCCCATGTCGGAAGCCGCCTTTGGTGAAGAGGCAACGGCCTTGTTCCGCCGGCGCTACGTCGAACTGTTCGGCGGCAATACAGGTGATGATCCACTTTATGAAGCGATCAGCGCCGGGCAACGCTATCCGGGGCAGGAACACTGGCTGCCACTCTTTCACGAACACCTGGAAACGGTGCTCGATTATCTGCCCGATGTGACAGTGAGCTTCGACCATCTTGCTGAAGACGCCATCCGCCAACGCTTCGAACTCATCGCGGAGCATTATGAGGCCCGCATCGAGGCGCGCGAGACCGAAACCTTCGGCGCGGCGCCCTACAAGCCTGTGCCGCCAGACATGATGTACCTTGATGGCAGCGTCTGGCAGGCCGCTCTGGCCAGTCATTCGATCTATCGCCTCACGCCATTTGATGAGCCCGAGGCGCCGCACGTTCGCACGTGGTCGGGTCGAAAGGGACGTTCGTTTGCCCCTGAACGCCAATCCGGCGACGTCAACGTGTTTGACGCAGTCGTATCCCATATCGTGAAATTGCAGTCGCAACATCGTCGCGTCATGGTCGCCGCCTGGACCGCAGGCGCGCGCGAACGCTTGATGACACTGCTTGCAGACCACGGCCTCAAGGAGATGCGCAAGGTCGACGGCATGACTGATGTCAAGGCACTGCCGGCCGACATTACAGCACTCGCCATCGTCGGCGTTGAGCAAGGCTTCGAGACACCCGAGATTGCACTCGTCGCCGAACAGGACATTCTGGGTGATCGCCTCATCCGCCCCCGCCGCAAGGCAAAGCGCGCCGCCGATGTGCTGACCGAGGCAACAAGTCTGTCGGTTGGCGACCTCGTCGTCCATGCCGATCACGGCATCGGCCGCTTTGCTGGCCTTGAAACAATAACAGCGCTTGGCGCGCTTCACGATTGCCTGGAGATCACCTACCACGGCGGCGACAAGCTGTTTCTGCCAGTAGAAAACATCGAGCTTTTATCGCGCTACGGTTCCGACGACGGCAGCGCGCAACTCGACAGGCTTGGTGGCGTAGCCTGGCAGTCACGCAAGGCGCGCATGAAAAAGCGCCTGCAAGAGATTGCATCCGAACTCATCAAGATCGCCGCGATGCGTCAGTTGCGCGAGGCCCCCTCGATCGCTCCCCCGACCGGCGCATTCGATGAGTTCGTCGCCCGCTTTCCCTATGACGAAACCGAGGACCAGGCTGCCAGTATCGACGCCGTTCTGGAAGATCTGAACGCAGGCCGTCCAATGGACAGACTTGTCTGCGGCGATGTCGGATTTGGCAAGACCGAAGTCGCCTTGCGCGCAGCGTTCGTCGCGGCATTGAACGGATTGCAGGTGGCCGTCGTCGTGCCGACAACGCTGCTTGCACGCCAGCACCACAAGACCTTTGTTGAACGCTTCCGTGGCTTGCCGGTCAAGGTTGCCCAAGCATCGCGTTTGGTGGGAGGCAAGGAACTTACTGACGTCAAGGCAGGATTGAAGGCCGGAGACATCGACATCGTCATTGGCACACACGCGCTGCTGGGCAAGCAGATCGAGTTCGCTCGCCTCGGCCTCATCATCATAGACGAGGAGCAGCATTTTGGCGTAACCCACAAGGAACGTCTGAAGAAGCTGCGCGAGGATGTGCATGTGCTGACATTGTCGGCAACGCCCATTCCGCGCACATTACAGTTGGCGCTGACCGGTGTGCGCGAGTTGTCCTTGATAACAACGCCGCCCGTCGACCGCCTCGCGGTCCGCACCTACATCTCACCGTTTGATCCCGTCATCATACGCGAAGCCTTGCGGCGGGAGCGCTATCGCGGCGGCCAGTCATTCTATGTCGTCCCGCGCATTGCTGATCTCGACGAGGTTTCAGAATTCCTTTCCGAAGCCATGCCTGAGTTGAAAATTGCACGCGCGCACGGCCAACTCACCCCAACCGAACTTGAAGACATCATGACGGCGTTCTACGAGGGCAACTACGACGTGCTCTTATCCACCGCCATCGTCGAATCCGGCCTGGACGTACCCAACGCCAACACCCTCATCGTCCACCGTGCCGATATGTTTGGCCTCGCCCAACTCTATCAGTTGCGAGGTCGTGTCGGCCGCTCCAAGACTCGGGCCTACGCCTACTTCACGACACCAGCCAGCAAGGCGCTGACTGAAGGCGCTGAAAAACGCCTCAAGGTATTACATTCGCTTGACACACTCGGTGCGGGTTTCTCTCTGGCGAGCCATGACCTCGACATTCGCGGCGCGGGAAACCTGCTGGGCGAAGAGCAATCGGGCCACATTCGCGAAGTGGGTTTTGAGTTGTATCAGTCGATGCTGGAGGAGGCGGTTGCCGCCATGAAGGGCGGTGAGGCAGGAGAAGCCCACGAACACTGGACGCCAGAAATTTCGCTGGGAACCTCCATTCTCATTCCGGAAACCTATGTGACCGATCTTCAATTGCGGCTCGGGCTGTACCGCCGCCTGTCAGGCTTGGAAGACCGGGAGGATATCGATTCATTCGCAGCAGAACTCGTCGATCGCTTTGGCCCCATGCCTGACGAGGTCAACCATTTGCTCGATGTGATGGAAATCAAGGGTCTATGCCGGGCAGCGGGTATCGCCAAAGTCGATGCCGGCCCCAAAGGGGCGGTAATCGCATTCCGCAAAAACACGTACTCCAATCCAGAGGGCCTCGTGCAGCTTATGCAGTCCTCACGCGGAATGGTGAAGCTGCAACCCGATCATCGCATCGTCTTCAAGGCGAACTGGGACCTGCCTGAGAAGCGGTTGAAAGGTGTGCGCACCTTTGTCGCGGATTTGGCAGAAATCGCAGTAAAAAAGCGAAATGCTGCATAACAAGATTTCGCAGGGAAGCGACGAATTCACGCAATCTCCTTCCAGAGAACAATGAATTTACTGTCGAAAAGCCTCAATTCGGCCCGTCGAATCATGTCCTTTGCGCATGGGCTGGTCCTATCGTTAACGCGAATCAGCCATGCTGCGGGAAACTGACCGCATGCACGACGAACATGGCGTAAGGCTTGGTAGGGGTAAGCATGGCATTGGGACAACGCGCAGCACTGATTGCCGTCGGGCTGACTGCAATGGCAGTGAGCGGTGGTGGAGCGCTCGTCTACAGTCATATTCCTGATAACGAGTCGTCTCGTGACATTGAACCAAGGGTGGCCGTTACTGCATCCGAACCCGCTGAAAAACCAGCATTGCCATTCAAGACCAAGACCGTCACGACCATTGCAATCACGCCGTCTGGTGACGTGCTTGTCACTGGCGCGCTGCCGCCGCTCCGGCAGACGGTTCAGGATAACGGCATGCCCACCGTTACAGCTGACGGTAACGTGTCGCGATTCACATTTGTCCCCCCGAACATCGCCAACGCTGAGACAGGTTGGCTCACCATCGCACCTGGTGAAGGCGACGTGGCGGCGTGGGCAACAGAGACACATCAGCTCACAACAGCAGGTCGTGCAAACAAGGCTGGGAACGCAGACCAGCCAACAACGAACAAATCGACATTAAGCCAGCCTGGCACAGGCAGACGTGCACTTCACAAGCGCTTCTGGTCAAAAGCGCTGAAGAAGCGGCTTGCGCAGATTTCTCCAGGTGCCACCCGGCGGCTGGAAGCAAAGTTCGGTTCTGCAAAGGTAGCGTGGCCACCCGCAGAAGTTGCGTTAATCGCGATCAAGGACAAGAAGACCCTCGAATTGCACGCCCGTGGTACTGAGAACGGGCCCTGGAAGTTCATTCACCGCTATCCTGTGCTGGCTGCAAGCGGCGGTTCTGGTCCCAAGCTTCTGCGCGGCGACAAGCAGGTGCCGGAAGGCGTCTACCGCATTTCCTATCTAAATCCCAACAGCCGCTATCACGTCTCGATGAAGGTGAATTATCCCAACGAGTTCGATCGGCAGATGGCGCGCGAGGACAACAGGAGGGATCTTGGCGGCGACATCATGATCCACGGCAAGAAGTCTTCCGCAGGTTGCCTTGCAATGGGCGACGCGGCGGCTGAGGAGCTGTTTGTCCTCTCAGCAGAGGTTGGAACGCGCAACATGCGGCTCGTCATCGCGCCAACGGACTTCCGTAAAAGCGATGACATCAAAGCGGCTAGCGCAGGAAAGCCAGCTTGGACGCCCAAACTCTATGCAGAAGTTGCTGGCGCCATGTCGCCGTTCAAGGCGCCTGCCGAGTCTCCAAGCCTGCTGTCATTGCTTGGCCTATAGCGGCAATTGTGAACCCTCATACCAGCCTTCATTGATTATGACACACCTGTTGGTAGGGGCCTCCCACCGGGCTCGTGTCATGGTTCCGTCTTGCCAATACTGCGGTAGTTCGGGCGATGTCTGATGCCGGCAGCAATTTCGCTTCCTGACGACTTCAGTTCTGGCGAGTTGCAACGGTTGGCGACCATTACCAAGACAACCAGACGGCCCCGACGCCTGTTAGGGTCCGGACCACATCAAAGCTTCTGCTCGCAAAAAACGCCTCGGAGCGCGCTCCGAGGCGTTCTTGCAAACAATCGTTGCGTCTGGCTATTCAGCTGCTGCGCGCTGCATCGAGGGAGCGGCCGCCAGCACATCGCTATCCACATGCGGAGCGAACTTCTCGAAGTTCTTGTTGAACATCTCCACAAGTGTCGCCGCCTGCGCATCATAGGCTGCCGTATCGGCCCAGGTCTCACGCGGGTTGAGGATCTTAGGGTCCACGCCGTCAAGCGCCATGGGCACCTCGAAACCGAACACCGGATCGGTGCGCATCGGCTGCCCTTTGAGATTGCCTGAAAGAGCTGCATTCAACAACGCCCGGGTGGCCTTGATCGGCATACGCGAACCCGTCCCGTATTTGCCCCCGGTCCAGCCGGTGTTGACCAGCCAGCAGTCGACGCTGTGGTCGGCAATCAGCTTGCGCAACAAGTTGCCGTAGACGGAAGGATGGCGCGGCATGAACGGAGCACCAAAGCAAGTCGAGAAAGTTGGCTGTGGCTCGTTGCCCATGCCTTTCTCCGTCCCCGCAACCTTGGCGGTAAAGCCAGACAGGAAGTGGTACATGGCCTGGGACGGCGTCAACTTGGCAATTGGCGGTAGGATGGCGAAGGCGTCCGCCGTCAGCATGACGATGTTGCTGGGATGGCCGGCCGTGCCCGTCTCTGACGCATTCGAGATGAAATCCAACGGGTAGCACGAGCGCGTGTTCTCGGTCAGACTGCCGTCATCGAAATCAGGTTTACGGGTTTTTTCGTCAAGAACCACATTTTCCAGAACGGTGCCGAAGCGATTGGACGCCGCCCAGATTTCCGGTTCTGCCTCAGCTGACAGCCTGATCGTCTTGGCATAACAGCCGCCTTCAAAATTGAAGATCCCGTTCTGCGACCATCCATGCTCGTCATCGCCAAGCAGGATCCGCGTTGAATCCGCTGACAGCGTAGTTTTGCCGGTGCCCGACAGGCCGAAGAAAACGGCTGAGTTTTGAAGATCCGTAGAGACGTTGGCCGAGCAGTGCATCGGCATGACGTCCTTGGCTGGAAGAATATAGTTGAGGAAGGAAAATACGCTTTTCTTGATTTCGCCGGCATAGGAGCTGCCCCCGATCAGTACCAGACGCCGGGTAAAATCACAGGCGATGACCGTTTGCGTGCGCGTGCCGTGCTTTGCGGGGTCCGCCTTGAAGCTTGGCAGGCTGACTACGGTGAACTCTGGCGTGAACCCCTCCAGCTCCGCGTCGCTTGGCCGGCGCAGCATGTTGCGAATGAAGTGGGAGTGCCATGCCAGTTCGGTGAACACACGCGTTGGCAACCGGTGATGCACGTCAGCGCCACCGAAAAGGTCCTGAACGTAGAGTTCCTTGTCCTTAGCGAAGCTCAAAAAGTCGGCAAGCAGCACCTCAAAATGCTCAGGTGTCATCGCCGCCGAGTTGTCCCACCAGATCTCATCCTTGGTGCCAGCGTCGCAAACGATGTACTTGTCATTTGGAGAGCGGCCTGTGTGAACACCCGTTTCAGCGCAAAAAGCGCCCGAGTTGGCAAGGCGGCCCTCACCGTTCGCGATGGCAACTTCAACCAAAGGTGTTGCGTGCAGATTATGCCGGATTTTTCCAGCAGCATTGAGTGGGAAAAGGTCTTTAGCCATTTGGTGCACCGCTCCAGCATTACGGTTTGCATTAAAGGGGCGACAGCGTGTCTGGCTGGCATGCCGCGCCCGTTACGTGTTCATCTCAGTCAAACCTGCGCCCGGCTTTGACGCTCAAACGCGAGGGAACGGATCCGAATACGACTGAAGGGCCATTGCCAAAATTTGTGGCACTGGCGGCTGGTCTTGCCTCGTAATTCGAATCCACAGGCCGATAGAGATGCTGCCTATAAGCGCAGCGCATTGCTCTGCAGCAAGTCGTCCATAGTCGCAATGCACCACAGGCACGTCGGTGATATACAATTCCGCGCCCAAAACACGGTGATTTAACGATTTTTAGTTCAATAATTGAACATTGACCGATCTATATCGGACGAAAGTCGTGTTTAAAATTCCCGTACAAATCTTTGCAACAAACCTCCAACTATTCGCACCTCCCTGGGCATTTCCTGCGCTTTGCCCACAGCGCTGCATCGCCCCCTGCTGACTCAACTCACCGCTTGAGAAACAGAGTTGAATCACAAGCATTGCCCGGCGTTCTAGTGTGGCGTCGCGCCTTAGTTGATCGATGTTGCGGCACGCTGGGTATCAACTAAGGCGCGATAAACGCCACACTAAGCCAATGATTTTGCTAGTGGCCTTCATGTCGCGCCAAAATTG
>JBKEAX010000556.1:0-2369 GCA_047972825.1 Hyphomicrobiaceae bacterium
GTCCCTCGGTCGACTTGTTCGTTCATCCATCTGCCAGAGTACGCCGCCGGGCCCACCCTGCTTAACTAAAGCGTGTCGCGAATAATGAGTTTCTCTCCTCACGCCTTAAGTCTTTGATTTCATGCATGTCGTTATCGCAAAACCGCTGCACACTTTTGCGCAACATGCATTAGATCACGTTCACTTTTCACTGAACCGCGAACGCGATCTATTTTCTTTTATTTTAAGCATGTTCTTCACGCCGAACCGCGCACACTTCGGCTGAACATGCTCTAGCGCTTTTCATCACGCGCACCCAACCCTTCCGCTGGCGGGGCGATGTCTGATCCGATGGGGGCATAGGACGAGGCACGCGCCAGCCATATCAGCTAGCCGGGACACAAAATGCCGCAACAAATGTTGACAGCTTCTTTCCGCGTGCATTGTTCCATAGCGTGGTTATGGGCGCTTGAACGTGACCCGTCAAGCATCGCAGACACTACAAAGCAATGTGTTAACGTGCAGGGTTTGTTCACAGCAAAGTCTGTCCAATAACCGCCTGGATTGCAGCGTCTGTTCATATACGGCAAAAGACCCTTTGATCGCGCAAAGGCGATGCTGCGGGTCCCAACACTTCCGGAGAGACGCAATGACGGAAAAGGCCCCTTGTGCAACCCCACTTCCAAGCCAGCGCAATGGCCGCAATTTAACCCTCTTGGCCTTTCTTGGGATCATCGCAGTGGCAATGGCCCCGGCCGTGCCGCTCGCTGCCGATCCGTATGTGCTTACTGCGGCTGAAAAGGCGCTCGATTGCCGCCGCATGGCTGGAAAAATGCAGATCCGCATCCTCGAACTCAGGGACGGCGGTGCTCGGTCCTTCGGATCGACAGCTGCCGAAGGGTTGCAACGCGCGGTCGTGCCTTTGTTTGGGGGCACAAACCGCGGGCAGAGCGCTGCGACGGACGCGCAGCGCGATCTGGCCAGGCTGCGCGCCATGAATACCGAATTGATCGCGAGGAAATGCCCTCATTACGATCTGGAAGCCGAATTAGCCAAGGACAAGAAAGCCGCATCACCGCGCCTGATCCGCGGCGGCTCCAAGGCAAAATAGTTGGATGGAGGCGCGCGGATCGGCGTCACGGTGCAGGGAAAAGTGCCGTCGTACGGCCGGCAAGACGATACGCAATCAGGCCCATCCATTCCTTCGCCACAAGATCGAAGCGTTTCAAACCCGCCGGCAGGCTGCGAAACCAACGAGCAAGGTCTTCAGGGCCGCGCAAGCGGTAATCGACGGGAAAGGCCATGACATTGAGCCCTGCGTTGCGAAATACGCCAACCGCACGGGGTATGTGGTAGGCTGAGGTAACGAGCAGCCACGTCTCGCCTGGCTGGGCACCGATCAACGGCAACGTCAAAGTGGCATTCTCGAATGTGTTGCGCGACCGGGTCTCTACGACAAGGCGTGCACTGGCCACGCCTAGGTCCCGCAGCAGGTCTGCAACGGCTGTCGAGCCCTCCTCGCCTTTGCCAAATACACGCGCAGCACCGCCTGTGACCGCAATTTTGGCGTCGGGAAACTGTGTTGCAAGCCTTGCCGTCTCCGTGATGCGCTCGGCGGCCTCATTCAGTGCGAGCGTATTACGCCCGGACGTAACCCAGCCATCCTCCGCACCACCCAACAGAATGATCCCGGCCACAGGCTGCTTGATCGCCGCTGCGGACATTTCAGGAAATCGGTTTTCCAAGGGCAGAATGAGCGCATTGGCAAGCGGTGAGAGGCCGGCAACGAACATGGCAAGCAGCGCAATACCACACATCCACAAGCCGGTTCGGCGCAATCGTGGCCACAGTGCGCACAGCGCTAGGCCGGCCACTAGCATGATCCAGATGAGGCTTGAGGGTTGCAAAAAGAAGGTCAGCACCTTACCGGCGGTATAAAACATCGCGTCATCTACCTTCATTCATAACCAGACCGTTTCAGCTCATCACAATGGAGTTTGAACAATTTGAGGCCTTCCACCAAACATCTTGACGTGGAACAAGAAAAGCGCAGTGCTTAGGGTCCGGACCCTGGGATCCGGACTCAATAACAATAAGTCCAAGGCAGGTCGGCTGAGGCATAGACCATATCGATATGGAGCTTGACTGTTCATGATCCCGTTACCGATCATTGTGCGAACGGCCGATGTACTGCATCTGACTGCTGAGAAGGGGAACACTGCCGAGATCGGCAAGCCCACCACCGAGGTCACGAAAGAAGCACCAGGTGCGGTCGATGCCCTGGTGAATGCTCCCACCGACCTTGCCGCGTGGGAACGCACCTTAAATTCACTCACGGAAAGCGTGACGCGTGAGATTCTGAATTTTGCATCGACATGGACGTTCATCCA
>JBKEAX010000604.1:0-4425 GCA_047972825.1 Hyphomicrobiaceae bacterium
TTGAAAAGCGGTGCGGCGCGTATCGAACAGACGATCTTTGTCGAACGCGATAGTCAGAAATCGATTGTGCTGGGCAAGGGTGGGCGCACCATCAAGCAGATCTCACAATTGGCGCGCGCGGAGATCAAGTCCATTATCGAGCGCGAGACCCACCTGTTCTTGTTCGTCAAGGTGCGCGAGTCCTGGAAGGATGACCCCGAGCGGTACCGCGAGATGGGTCTGGATTTTCCCAAAAGTTGAGCTGCTGCCATGCGTTTTCCTGCTTTCGTGTTCACCGCTGTGATGTTGACGGCCTTGTTCTCAACGAATGGAGCAATGGCCGCGGCTCGGGTTTGCGGCAAGCCAGTGCTGGGGGAGCTTTCCAATGCCAGCAGCCGGATGGCAGCCAGGCGCGCGGCTATCGCAAGCTGGAGACGTGGAGCAGCTCGCCTGGGCAAGCCATTCACAAACTGGCGGCTGGCGGCTGATAAGCGCTACCGCTGCGCGCGCTTGAAGGACGGGCGGTATGCTTGCGTCGCATTTGCAAAGCCATGTCGCTATCTGCATCGTATACCACGCAAAGAGAATCGCCGTGGTTGGGGGCAGCAAACGCCCCGCAAGGCACCGCAGCCGCAGCGACCCCAGGTAGAAGGGATTGCCCCACGGGACATCTGAATTGGCTGTTGTGGGCGCTTTGGCCTTGTTTGGGCCTACCAGCTTTGAATGCCCGGCGTTCGTGCGGCTGATGGGACGCTTTTTTATGAGCGCTATTTGATGAACTGGAGCGATGAAGGCATCATCCTGTCGGTACGCCCGCACGGCGAAACCGCTGCCCTGGTGGAGCTGTTTACGCGCACGCACGGCAGGCACGCGGGCCTGGTGCATGGTGGTCGCTCCCACAAACGGCGTCCTGTGCTGCAGACGGGCAATCATGTCGATGCGCGTTGGAAGGGGCGGCTGGCCGAGCACCTGGGCCATATGACGTTGGAATTGCGCACGGGATATGCCGGGGCGGCGATGGACAGCCCCGACGCGCTGGCGGGACTGATGTCGCTCACCTCGCTGGCGCGTTTGTTGCCTGAGCGCGACCCGCATCCGAACCTTTATGAGATCACGCTGTTTGTGCTTGGCTTTCTTGATGACCCCAGTGTCTGGCCGGCGCTGCTGGTGCGCTGGGAACTGGCTCTGCTCAGCGAGCTGGGGTTCGGTCTGGATCTTGATGAGTGTGCGGCCACGGGCAGCAATGACGCGCTGATCTACGTTTCGCCGAAGTCTGGCCGGGCGGTGTCGGCATCGGCAGGTGAGCCATTCCGCGATCGGTTGCTGCCGCTGCCCGCATTTCTTTTGAAGGGGCGGCGTTCGGGTGCCGGGGTGACGCAGGCGGACGTCATCGATGGACTGAAACTGTCGCGTTATTTCCTAGAGCAGCGGGTGTTTGTGCCTCGTGACATGGTTATGCCTGAACCCCGCCTGCGGCTTGAAACACTGCTGCAACGGCGTTGAGGGCGCTCTGAAACAATTCGCTTCAGCGCGCTATGGTCCTGGTAAGCTTTTCTTAACGATCACGGCAAAATTCCTGCGGGTGTGCCAAATGCAGACAGGTCTGTAACGGAAACAAATAATCCGCACACAACATGTAAATATTGTCCGAGCAGGCTGCTTTTCAAAAGTTATTGTTTGGGGAGTAGCGTCATATGAGCGTGTCGCACATGCTTTTTGGTTTTTCCGGCCGCATGGGCCGCTTTCATTTCTGGATGAGCCATCTTGCGGTTATTGGTATTGCCTTTTTGATTGGATTTATCGTCGGGTTGGTTGGTTCTGCAAGCGCCAGCTCGCACGCTCAGATGAACCCCGCTGCCGTTCTTGGTACGATTGGAATCGGGATGTTGGCGCTTCTTGTGCTCTTCATTCTTCCGATGTGGATCTTTTTCGCAGCAACGATCAAACGACTGCATGACAGGAACAAGTCTGGGTACTGGGTGCTGCTTACTTTTGTGCCGTTGGCGATTATTATTTTCACCGGTGTATCGCAGGGGGTAAACGGTATCATTGAGCACAGCAGGTCACTGATTTTTTCGCTATTCGGCTTGTCGATTTCGGCGTGGTACTGGATTGATCTGGGATTTTTCTCCGGTGTCGATGGCGGCAATTCGTATGGGGGCAAACCAGGGGCGGGCAATTTTCTCAGCGGCCTGGAAGATTTCTTCGACGACGATGACTATCAAACGGCGTCTGCTTCCACGCCCACGGGTTCCGTTGCGGCCTATGCAGCAGTCCCCGTATCCCCTCGGCCCGTTTACCGGACCTGTTTCCCGCAAGCCTCAGGGCTTCGGCAAGCGCCGTTCTGTTTGACAGTATCCGTTTTGATCAAGGAGCCAGCCCTAGGGTCCGGACCCTAAGCCGTTACAGAAGCAAGGGTTGCAAGAAAACTCGAGCCGGGGACGGAAAAGCCCCGGTTTTTCTTTGCGCTTGCTGCTGCTGGCAGTGGAATGTGGCAGCATGGCACTTGGAGCTGCGGCCTGCCCGCGCTAATTCGTGGCCCATGAGTGACAAACCGATTCTGCCGGGCCAGGGCTCTTCGAGCGGCGGCCCAATTGAGCCCGTTAACCTGCGAGAGGCGCTTGAAGAGCGTTATCTCGCTTATGCGCTGTCGACGATCATGGGCCGGGCATTGCCTGACGTTCGTGATGGGTTGAAGCCGGTTCACCGACGTATTCTTTTCGCGATGCGGGGACTGAACCTCAATCCGCAGGCTACATACCGCAAGTGCGCCAAGATCGTCGGTGAGACGATGGGTAACCTGCACCCCCATGGCGACCAGGCGATCTACGATGCCCTTGCCCGTCTCGCGCAGGATTTTGCCGTGCGCTATCCGCTGGTCGATGGCCAGGGAAATTTCGGCAACATCGACGGCGATAACCCGGCAGCCGCACGTTATACGGAAGCGCGCCTCACTCAGACGGCCATGGCGCTGCTCGATGGCATTGACGAGGACACGGTCGATTTCCGCCCGAACTATGACGATACAAGTTCGGAGCCCTCCGTGCTTCCCGCAGCGTTTCCCAACCTGCTGGCGAATGGCTCAGCGGGCATTGCCGTGGGCATGGCTACCAACATTCCGCCGCACAACGTGGACGAAATTTGTGCAGCAGCCTTGCACCTCATCAAGTACCCCAATGCGACGGTGGAGAAACTGGTCGACCTGATGCCCGGACCGGATTTTCCGACCGGCGGTGTCGTCGTCGATAGCCGTGAGCAAATTGTCGAGGCCTACAAGACCGGCCGCGGCAGTTTCCGCGTGCGCGCGAAATGGCACAAGGAAGATACCGGCCGCGGCGGCTATCAGATCGTCGTCACCGAGATCCCCTATCAGGTCCAGAAGAACAAACTGGAGACGGCGATCGCCGATCTCATCTTGCAGCGCAAGCTGCCGCTTCTTGAAAACGTGCAGGATGAAAGCGCCGAGGAAATTCGGCTTGTTCTTGTTCCCAAGTCGCGCACAGTTGATCCGGTCATCCTGATGGAGCAGTTGTTCCGGCTGACAGATCTGGAGGTCAAATTCGGCCTCAACATGAATGTCTTGTCGGGTGGGCAGATCCCCAATGTTCTGTCGCTGCGCGAAGTGCTGCAGCAATGGCTTGAGCATCGTATCGAAGTTCTGGTGCGCCGCTCAAACCACCGGCTTGGCAAGATCGAGCATCGCCTGGAGGTCCTTGACGGCTATCTGATTGCTTATCCCAATATCGACGAGGTGATCCGCATCGTCCGTTTTGAGGATGAGCCCAAGGCCAAGCTGATGGAGGTGTTCAGCCTTTCGGAAGTACAGGCCGAAGCGATCCTCAACTTGCGGCTGAGAAGTCTGTCCCGCCTCGAAGAGATGGAGATCAAGACCGAGCACAAGAAGTTGTCGGCGGAACGTCGCGATCTGAAGGCGCTCTTGAAATCCGATGAACTGCAGTGGCAGCGCATTTCTGAAGAGATCAAGTCGACCCGCGAGCAGTATTCCAAGAAGACTGAGCTTGGCCGTCGACGTTCCAGTTTTTCAGATGCGCCTGAGATTGATGTCGATCTGGATGCGGTGCTGATTGAAAAAGAACCCATCACGGTGATCCTGTCGGAAAAAGGATGGATCCGCGCATTGAAGGGCCACCAAGACGATTTGTCGAAAGTGGATTTCAAGCAGGGTGACAAGCTGAAACGTGCCTTGAAGGCCTCCACCACGGACAAGATCCTGCTGTTTGGCACGAACGGCAAGTTCTATACGCTTGAAGCAAGTGCGCTGCCGGGCGGGCGCGGCCATGGTGAGCCTGTTCGGCTCATGGTCGACATTGAGCAGAACCATGATTTCATTGAGGCCTTCGTTCATCAGCCAGATCGCAAGTTGCTGGTCACGTCGAGCAATGGTTATGGTTTCGTGGTTTCCGAGGCGGATGTCATCGCTTCCAC
>JBKEAX010000625.1:0-2065 GCA_047972825.1 Hyphomicrobiaceae bacterium
ACATGCTTGCCATGCGCATTTGTGCGTCATCGGCCCTGGCCGCTGCCCAGAATATTTGGAAAGCACGCTTCAAGCGTTTGATTGCGGCCCGTAGACAGCTATGTCACGGTGCGATCAATGCGCAAGGCCTAGTGAGGCGTCGCTCCTTAGTTGATCGATTTTGCGTCACGCTGGGTATCGACTAAGGCGCGATAAACGCCACACTAATCCAATTATTTTGCTACTGGCCTTCATGACTCGCCAAAATTGTATGCGTTTGGGGCTATGTTTCTATTTTGGCGCGACATGAAGGCCACTAGCAAAATCATTGGCTTAGTGTGGCGTTTATCGCGCCTTAGTTGATACCCAGCGTGCCGCAACATCGATCAACTAAGACGCGACGCCACACTAGGCGCTATGTCGTGCCTGTCTTCCGTATTCATAAGGTATTCAGGCAAAAGTGGTACTGTGCGCCGGTAACTGGACCAAGCTCTGAAGTGTTGCTTTGGCTTGGATTTGGTGTGGCAGGAGAGGCGCGCCGTTGGAATTCTGCCGTTTCATACTCTGCCTAATCGACTTGGGTGCTTGCAGACGGACGTAAACTGGAGAATTCTCAGCTCTCGCAATGGGACCTTCCGGGGTGACCTTCCGGGCGCGTTTTTCGGTTTGTTGCTACGATCGAATCGAGCTGGCTAATATGCTCTATAGATTGCAAAAATTGGCGGCGACATTCGCCTTGACCGTTGCTATCGGTGTGCTGGCCTGCGCATCCGTATACGCTGCGGATTCAGCTTCTCCTGAGACCTGCAAAGCGGAAGATGGTGGCCTTGAAATTTCCCGCGTGGTCGAGATCGACACCGTTAGTGGGCCGCTTTTCGGGGCAATCACAAAACAGGTGAAGGAAGAGAGCTTCCTAAAGCCAAAAGAAATTGTGCTGACATTCGATGATGGGCCGATGCCGTGGGTGACGGGACCAATCCTCGACATTCTTGACGAGTTCTGCACCAAGGCGACGTTTTTCTCCGTCGGCAAAATGGCGATGGCCTATCCCGCCACGCTTCGCAAAATTGCAAGTCGTGGGCATACGCTTGGCGGACACACGTGGTCGCATCCGCTTAATCTCAAGCGGCTCAGCCAAGCATCGGCGATGCGCGAAATTGAAAAAGGGTTTGCCGCGATTTCCTTGGCAAGCGGTGGACAAGCTGCACCATTTTTCCGGTTTCCGGGTTTGAGTGACAACGCACGGATGCTTTCGGCATTGCAAAAGCGCGGCATTGCTACTTTCTCGGTCGATGTTGTTTCCGACGACAGCTTCATATCCAATCCTGCGAAACTGGTCGCCACCACGCTATCGCGTGTCGATACCCACAAGGGCGGTATTCTACTGTTCCACGACATCAAACCTGCAACCGCCAAGGCGCTCCCGTCCATCCTTAGGGCACTCAAGCGGCGCGGTTACAAGGTCGTACACATGCGGCCCAAGCGGCACGTCGAGCCGCTTGCAGAGCTGACTGCCCAGCTGCAACCAATTCTGGCAAAGAAAGACCCGCCGCAGGGGCAGGCGGTGGCACGTGCTGCCATGCTGCCATTCTTCGGTGCGGTTGGACCAGAGAAGCGCAAACCGTCAGATGAAATGACCGAGAGCGGCACGGCGGCTGTCGCAGTGGAGGAACTGGCGCCACCACCCAGGGATCGATCTGGCAAAGGCAAGGTGAAACGAACAACCAAACCGGGCGCCTCAAAAGAGAACCAGACGCCTCCAACGCCAATACGGCGCAATGAGGGGCAAGCCGCGCATCCGGGCACGAGCGGTGATGGCGGAGAACATTCCGTGGTGCTGCGCAGCAGTTTGCCTGCGAATGGGACCTGGCCGACGCAGGTCAAACGCAAGAACATGAATCCTTATTTCGATTGATTAGGGTCCGGACCCTAGTGGCCTGTCGCGCCTCAATTGAAACAGAGCCGCAACCGCATACAATTTTGGCGCGGTATGAAGGCCACTAGTAAAATCATTGGCTTAGTGTGGCGTTTATCGCGCCTTAGTTGATACCCAGCGTGCCGCAACATCGATCAACTAAGGCGCGAC
>JBKEAX010000277.1:0-2833 GCA_047972825.1 Hyphomicrobiaceae bacterium
GTGGGGGAGACCCATCACGGTGGCTACAGTCAGCTGGCGCGTGTGAAGGGTGACTGGCTGGTGAAGCGGCCAAGTGGATTTACCGCGGCGCAGACCATGGCGATTGGGACTGCCGGCTATACGTCAATGCTGTCGGTGCTGGCGCTTGAAGATCACGGCATTACGCCACAATCAGGCCCAGTGTTGGTAACAGGGGCGGCCGGTGGCGTAGGCAGTGTTGCGGTAGCAGTGCTTGCCAAACTTGGTTATCACGTCATCGCTTCGACGGGTCGAACCGAGGAAAAGACATTTCTGGAAGGACTTGGCGCCAAGGAAATCATCGCTCGCGATGAACTTTCCGGTAAACCGCGACCGCTCGGCAAGGAGCGCTGGGCAGGCGTCATTGACGTTGCAGGTTCTGATACGCTGGCCAATGCAATCGCTCAAACGAAACTGCATGGCACAGTGGCCGCATGCGGCCTTGCGCAGGGCATGGATCTCAACACGTCTGTCATGCCCTTCATCCTGCGCGGCGTGACTTTGGCGGGCATAGATAGTGTTATGGCGCCGAAGGAAAAGCGTCAGCGGGCTTGGAACCGGCTTGCCGTTGACCTTGACCAAGGCAAACTCGCCAATCTGACCGTGACCAAGAAACTGGCAGACGTCGAGGCGCTTGCTCCTGAGATTATTGCGGGCAAGGTGCGTGGACGCGTGGTGCTGGAAGTGCCCTAGAGCATGTTCAGCCGAAGTGTACGCGGTTCGGCGTGAAGAACATGCTCAAACTAAAAGAAAATAGAGCGCGTTCGCGATTCCGTGGAAAGTGAACGCGATCTAGGGTCCGGGGACCCTGATCCGCTTGCAGCTATGCCAGCGCCTGCAGAACCGCCTTGGCGGTGTCATCGGGGTATTCTTCGTAGAATGACAGCTTGCCCCGAGGCAGGATTGTGTTGGTGACGTTATTCAGGCTGGCGAGCGCCACCATCTCGGCTTTGGACTTGCGAGGCGTACCTTCCGCATAGAGTAGTGCAATATTGCCAGGCACGCGGCGTGCAGCATTCAGCCAGGCATCGCGTGTCTGGAAGGGGTCGAGTTCTCCTGCGACAAAGCGGAATGAAGCATATCGCGCCCCGGAAGCTTCGGTGACGGCGCGCTTTGCCGCCATCGTGTTGCCTGATAGCCAGGCCGGATCGGCATAGACATGGCCCCGCGCCATCATCCCTATGACTGGGCCATTGACATTGAGTCTGTAGAAGGCTGAGCCTGCCACAGGCAGGTCGACAGTCTTCGCAAGCCCGCGGAATAGGGCCATGCGCTTTCCGGTCATGGTGGGTAATGGACCGCGCCATGTCGGGGACAAAACAACCAGGGAACCTGTGCTGTCTGGATCATCGGCTGCCTGAGCCAAAGCGTAGCCGGTGGCGTGGCCGGCAGCGACGGTGACTTTGGGATGGGTGATATTGCCCAGTACAAACCGTAGAAATTCGCGATAAAGCTCCGGCCGCCAGTTCACCTTCGGGCGCGGCAGGTCTCCAAAACCAGGCCAGTCGATGGACACGGTTGCGTAGTGTGGTGCCAGCCGCTCCTGTAAGGGCTGCATTTCATTGCGTGTCGAGATTGAACTCAGCGCGGGGAGCAAGAGAAGTTCCGTGCCGGATCCAGCGCGCTTCAGTCCAATTTGCACCGGCTTGCCATCGGCCAACCATTCAATTCGGTCCTCGGTCCAGTCCATGGCGCCACCAGCTCCAATCTATATAAATTTCATATAGTATGATTCCCATACTATGAATCATGAAGGCTTGCCATTGCACTGGATCATATGATCTTGGCCCAAGAGAAACCAATCCGTCGGGTTTAGAGCGCCGGGCGACAATTGTGAACCATTCTGCCATATGGCTGCAATCTATGGTCAGGCCGCCAACCTGCATTGCCTCTATCCAAATACGCGCTTGAAAATCGTGTCGACGTGTTTGGTGTGATAGCTGAGGTCGAACATCTCGTCGAGCTGATTTGCCGGCACGCTGGCAACGACCTCTGCATCAGCCTTGAGTTCGGCGAGGAAATCGGCGCCGGTTTCCCAAGTCTTCATGGCGTTGCGCTGAACCAGGCGATAGGCGTCTTCGCGCGACACGCCAGCTTGCGTCAACGCCAGCAGTACGCGTTGTGAATTGTGCAGGCCGCCGAGCCGGTCGAGATTCTTCTGCATGTTTTGAGGATAGACGACGAGCTTTTCGATCACGCCGGCCATACGATTCAAGGCGAAATCGAGTGTCACTGTTGCGTCGGGTCCGATCATGCGTTCCACGGATGAATGGGAAATGTCACGCTCGTGCCAAAGGGCGACGTTCTCCAATGCCGGCGTGACGAAGCCGCGCACGATCCTGGCAAGGCCGGTGAGGTTTTCGGTCAACACAGGATTGCGTTTGTGCGGCATGGCGGAAGAGCCTTTCTGGCCGGGCGAGAAATACTCTTCTGCTTCCAGGACCTCGGTGCGTTGCAGGTGGCGGATTTCGGTGGCGAGCCGTTCCAGCGAGGAGGCGATTACGCCAAGCGTGGCAAAAAACATCGCATGGCGATCGCGCGGTATGACCTGGGTTGAAACAGGTTCCGGCGTCAAACCCATTTTGTCGGCGACATAGCTTTCAACGCTAGGATCAATGTTGGCATAGGTCCCGACAGCGCCGGAGATCGCACAGGTTGCGACATCGGCACGCGCGGCCTCCAGGCGGGCGCGGGCGCGTTCGAATTCGGCATAGGCGAAAGCCAGCTTGACGCCGAAGGTGGTCGGCTCGGCATGGATGCCATGACTGCGGCCGATGGTGAGCGTGTCCTTGTGCTCCAAGGCGCGCTTTTTTAG
>JBKEAX010000291.1:0-3355 GCA_047972825.1 Hyphomicrobiaceae bacterium
CGGGTTATCATCCATGCCGGGGTGCGTATCGGACAGGATGGCTTTGGCTTTGCGATGGGGCCGCAAGGGCACCTCAAAGTGCCGCAGATCGGCCGTGTCATTATTCAGGATAATGTCGAAATCGGAGCGAATACGGCCATTGATAGAGGCGCTCTTAAGGATACTGTCATTGGTGAAGGCACTAAAATTGATAATCTCGTGCAAATCGGGCACAACGTGGTTATTGGGCGTCATTGCGTGATTGTTGCCCAAACTGGGATCTCAGGCTCAACCGAGCTGGGTGATTTCGTGGTCATGGGCGGCCAATCCGGTTCGGTTGGACACATCAAGATCGGGACAGGCGCCCAGATTGCGGGCGGGTCGCATCCCAAGGACGATGTCCCTCCAGGTGCCCGTTACGGCGGGACGCCGGCTAGGCCGTTGCGTCAGTGGGCGCGCGAGCTTGCAATTCTTGCACAGCTTGCGCAACGGAGCTCGAAGGGTGGGGACAGTTGACAAGGGGGCTTGAGAGGTTTGCCTCGGGTTGCGCTGTGCGCAGCCGTTTTGCTGTTTTTGGTGGTGTGAAAGAGAAGACCTATGAACGACGCATCTGACAAGCCGCAGTTGGGTACTGCTGACATTATGCGCGTGCTGCAGCTATTGCCGCATCGCTTTCCCATGCTGCTGGTGGACCGGATCTACGACATGAATGGCGACGAAAGCTGCGTCGGCCTCAAGAACGTGACTATCAACGAGCCATTCTTCAATGGGCACTTTCCGCAGTTTCCCGTGATGCCTGGCGTATTGATCATTGAGGGCCTGGCGCAGACGGCTGGTGCACTTTGCGTGTCGAGCCTGAAAGAGGATTACAAGGCGGAGCTGGTCTACTTCATGGGAATTGACCGTGCAAAGTTCCGTCGGCCCGTGGTGCCTGGCGACCAGATCCATTACCATGTCAGGAAGGTGCGCAACCGCGGCCGCGTTTGGAAGTTCTTTGGTGAAGCCAAAGTCGACGGTGAGGTTGCAGCCGAGGCCGAGGTGAGCGCGATGCTTGCCGACACGGCAGAAGCACGGGCTTTCGCGAGCAAAAATGGCTGATGACCTGATTCATCCCACGGCCATTATCGAAGCAGGCGCGGTTCTCGGATCGGGGGTCCGCGTTGGTCCTTATTCGGTCGTGGGTTCTGATGTGAAACTGGGCGATGGCGTGGAGTTGAAGTCTCACGTCGTCGTTGCCGGTGATACGACGATTGGTGCGGGGACGCGCATCTTTCCGTTTGCTTCGATTGGGCATCAGCCGCAGGATCTCAAGTATCACGGCGAGCCGGTGACCCTTACCGTTGGTGCCAATTGCATCATCCGTGAAGGCGTAACGCTGAACCCTGGTACCGAGGGCGGCGGCGGCAAAACCGTGATTGGCGACAACTGCGCGTTTCTGGCCAACAGTCACGTCGGTCATGACTGCGTCGTTGGCAACAACGTGATTTTTTCCAACAACGTGATGTTGGCGGGCCATTGCGTCGTCGGCGATTACGCTATCATCGGCGGCGGTGCGGCGGTTATCCAGTTCGCTCGCGTTGGGGCGCATTCGTTTCTGGGTGGCATGTCAGGGCTGGAAAATGATCTGATCCCTTATGGCATGGCGTTGGGCAACCGCGCGCACCTTTCGGGGCTCAACATAATCGGTCTGCAAAGACGGGGGTTCTCGCGCAACGACATTCACGATTTGCGGCGCGCTTACCGTTTGTTGTTTGCTGATGAGGGGACGCTTATGGAGCGTGTCGACGATGTTGCGGTGGCTTTTGAAAGCCATCCGATTGTGGCAGAGATCGTCGCCTTCATACGTGCGGGTGGCAAGCGTTCGCTGTGTACGCCGCGCGAGGCGAGCCAAGACTAAGGGGTCACCACATGACCGCCGCGCGTCGGATCGGCATTCTGGCTGGGGGTGGATTTCTGCCGCGCGAGATAGCCGATAGCGTCGCAGCCCGCGGGATGCCGTTGCACATCGTTGGCATTGAGGGTGAGACGGACGCTGATTTCGGCCCCTATCCGGTTACGCGCGTCAACTGGGGGCAAATCGGCCGCATGGTGGCGGCCTTCAAGGAAAATGGTTGCACGGACCTTGTCATCATCGGGTCTGTGACGCGGCCTGACCTTGGCGCCATCAAACCGGACCTAGGTTTCGCGCGTGCGCTCGGTACGGTTTTGGGATTGGTCTTGTCGGGCGGTGACGATGCGGTCCTGCGCGGTGTCATCAGGTTTTTCGAAGGCCATGGGTTCCGCGTTATCGGACCTGCCGAGATAGCGCCAGAGCTTGTGGTGGGTGCTGGGCACTTCACGCAGCACAGCTTTGCGCCTGAGACCGTCGAAGACATTGCGACTGGGTTCTATGTCATCGGGGCGCTCGGGAGCTTCGACATCGGCCAGGCTGCTGTCGTTACCAATGGCCGCTTGGAAGCACTTGAAGCGGCGGAAGGTACTGATGGCATGCTGGCCCGTCTGGCTGTTGAGCGCCAGCAGCGTGGATGGAACCTGTCTCAGTCTGCTGGGGTTCTGGTCAAGCGCTCAAAACCCGGACAGGACACGCGCATAGACCTCCCCGTGATCGGTCCGAGGACTGTGTGGCGCGCATCCAATTGCGGAATTGTCGGTATCGCCGTTGAGGCCGGCCGCGCGCTTGTTGCTGAGCGCAATGAGCTTCTAGCGCGTGCAGCGGCGAGCAGATTGGCGGTAGCCGGATTTGAGATTGATGGAAACACGACGAGTGCGGCTACGGGCCTGACAGGTCGCAGGTCATCGCTAATCGCACGGTTGCGGCGTTTCTTGCGGGCGAGCCGTTCCTTGCGCGGCACGGAGGTCAGCGCCATTGGCAAGCATGCCTTGCCAGGGCGGTCGTTCAGCGATGCGCAAAAAGGGTTGGATGTCATGTCAGCCCTGGCCCCCATGGGTGGTTCGCGTGCGGTTGTTGTGGTTCGCGGGCATGTCCTGGCCGTGGAGGTGAGTGAGGGCGTTGTTGCGGCGGTGAAACGTGCAGCGGGCCTCAGGCAGTGGGGGGACCGGCGACTGAAGCGGCGTTCTGGTGTCGTGGTGGTTGATGCTGGGCGCGAGTGCTTTCCTGAACTTATTGCGGACATGAACAGTGCGGGCTTTGCAGGCATCATCGTAAAGCTTCGGCGTTTCACTGCGGGCGTTCCGCCCGAAACGATAGCTGCCGCGGATCAGTCAGGTATTGCTGTTGCCGGCATCCCTGCAGACGATGAAGGTGGCCATGAGTAAGGGTCTGGAAAACCAGCCTGCGTATGAGCCGGGCCGTGCTCTCAAGATCTATGTGGTGGCGGGGGAGCATTCAGGCGATGCGCTTGGCGGGAAACTGATG
>JBKEAX010000035.1:0-1583 GCA_047972825.1 Hyphomicrobiaceae bacterium
GACCGGACGCTGCAAGGACGCGAGCCAAATGTGTGGGCGCGTGCGGTGTGCGCTGCCTATTGCGACTACAATGCGGACCGCGTTGTGGCCGAAGTCAACCAGGGCGGTGATCTGGTGGTTATGGTGCTAAAACAGATCGACGCGGTGATGCCGGTCAGGACCGTTCGGGCAACGCGCGGGAAGTGGCTGCGCGCCGAACCGGTGGCGGCACTTTATGCCGAGGGGCGGGTGGTGCATGCCGGGCGGTTCTGCGAATTGGAAGAACAGCTTTGTGCATTCGGGACCGATGGTCGCGTTGGTGGCCGCAGCCCCGACAGGCTCGATGCACTCGTTTGGGCTGTGACTGACCTGTTGATTGATCCGCCGGCTGCTGTGCGGCCGCCGCCCAGGCCCTGGATAAGGCGGCTCTAGGGGCTGAGCCTAGACCGCCAGGCTGCATACGCTAGGCCGCGAGGCTGCGAACCAAGAACCTATTTGCCAACCACAAGGACGATATTTATGTCGCGCATGACTGACGCGCTGGCCCGGCTTATGCCGCAAAAAGCCATGAACGACCTGGTGACGAAGGCGAGCAAGGCTCACCGCCTGGTTGCCGTGGAGCAATTGGGGCAACCCGTGTGGACACCGCGCGATTATGCGGCATTCGCACGCGAAGGCTTCATGCAGAACGCTATCGTTTATCGTTCGGTGCGCATGGTGGCGGAAGCAGCTGCATCAATCCCTCTGCTGCTCTACGAAGGTGCGCGCGAGGTGGAGAGCCATCCTTTCATTGATCTCATGTCGCGTCCGAGCCTTGACCATACCAGCGCCGATTTTTTTGAAAGCTGGTATGGCTACCTTCTGGTTGCCGGCAACGCCTATGTCGAGGCGGTGGGTGTCGATGGCGTGCTGCGCGAGTTGCATGCGTTGCGACCGGATCGCATGAGGGTGGTGCCGGGAAGCAATGGCTGGCCGGATGGCTATGAATACGGGATAGATGGCCGGGCGATCAGGTTGCAAGGTGAGGCTGTGGATGGTGTCCGCAGCGTGCTGCACGTGCGACTCTTCCACCCCGCCAACGATCACTATGGCATGAGCCCGATCGAAGCTGCGGCTACGGCAATTGACGTTCATAACCAGGCGGCAAAGTGGAACAAGGCTTTGCTCGACAACTCGGCGAGGCCGTCAGGAGCGCTGGTCTATGCTGCGCGTGAAGGTCAACTGACCGAGGAACAGTTCCAAAGATTGAAAGATGAACTGGAGGTAGGCTTTCAAGGTGTGCACCGTGCTGGCCGGCCGATGCTGCTTGAAGGCGGGCTTGACTGGAAGCAGTTGAGCCTGAGCCCTAAGGATATGGATTTTGTTGAAGCAAAGAATGGGGCGGCGCGTGAAATCGCGTTGGCTCTGGGCGTGCCGCCGATGCTGCTGGGGATTCCAGGCGATAACACATACTCAAACTATCAAGAGGCAAGCCGGACATTCTGGCGGCAAACCGTGCTGCCGCTCGTCACGCGGACGGCAAAGGCGATGTCGGCATGGCTTTCGCCTGCATGGGGTGGTGGTCTGGAGTTGCGGCCTGATCTGGACCAGATCGAAGCTCTGTC
>JBKEAX010000074.1:0-4817 GCA_047972825.1 Hyphomicrobiaceae bacterium
CTTGTGTCCACAACAGTAATGCCTGGAACTTGGCCTGCGGCCCACGCTTTGCCTTGACCATGCCATGCCCGCCTTCTAAGGGCTCCATCGACGGACGACAAGGGGTGGAAGATGACACTTATGAGAGCGCTGGCAAGGATCTGTCTGCAACGACGCGCGCCCCACCACGCGCCTGCGCTTGTACTAGCCTTGTGCGTAGGACTGGCGGCATGCGGCAGTGGCAATGGTCCGCAAATCAACCATGGCAAGGGGTTGTCATGCGTTGACGACAGCGCCTACTGCATTGGCGAGCGGCGTTCGGCACTCAACCATCTCGTCAACCGCTCCGATCGGCATTGGGTCCACGCGCAGCCTTCTGCACATGCCTATGCGTCCGGTGTTCGCTTGTATGCCTTCAAAAAGAAAAAGAAGGATTTGACCTGCGATGAATTGCGCGTTGCAGGTAATGAAGCCAAACGAGCGCCCAAAATCCTGCGCGGTCCAGAAGGGCGTTCGCTAACGCCCGCCCAGATTTCACGCGGTGTCATGTTTGCTGAAGAGGTAGGACGTGAGCTGGCCCGGGAGCAGTCACGCCGCTGCCGGCGCGGTTGATACCCAAAAACGATCGGGCCGTGCAGCCTCATTGGATCGTTCAGCGCCGTGGATCACTCACCCTCCAGTGGCTTCGGTAGCCTTGGCATTGCCGTTCGTGTGCGCCATCACGCTTGCCCGCTGCGGCAACGTCACTGCCGTCCACAGCGGCAGATGATCGGATCCGATCATATGGCCCAACCGTTGATCTAGAATTTCGATGTCACGTGACACGAACGCATAGTCGAGCTGGAACTGCGGCAACGGCACTGGCCATGCTGGCCAACTCGCCAACAAACGGCTCGGTGCGGCCAACCCGGATGCGTAGGTGAAATCATCGAAGCTTTGCGACATGCGCGTCATGTTGAAATCCCCCGCAACCACCACCGAACCTTCGGTTTTGCGCACCATTGCAGCAAGCCCCGCCAGCTGCGCCAGATGCCAGTCATGGCGACGACTTGGGCGGTAGACGTGTGTCCCGATTACAGTCAGCTTCGCCACATCGACTGTTCCGATATGAAACTCCGCCCAAACCATCGGTGGATTCTTCAACGTCGGCACCACAGTCCCCCCGCGCACGAACGGGATGCGCGACAACAGCACCTGTGAACATGCCCTGATCGCCGCGCAGCTCTCCTGATGCGGATAGGCACGCTTTAGCCCCTCAAGCAGGGAAACCTTGTTGGGCCCGAACTCAGACAGCACCACCACATCAGCATCAGCCCTGAGGATGTAGCGCGCCAACCCTTCAAGGTCATGGTTGGAGTGCCAGGTGTTAATCGACAGCAGGCGAAGTTGGGGCACCTCGTCACGGCTGGCGCCAACAGCTGTGTCGTGCCAAGGCTGACGATGGTGATCGCGGTCCTTCAATGACAATATCGAGATTACCGAGGGCGTTACGAGAATTGCACCCAGCGCACTTATTAGGAAGAATGGGCGCCAGCGCCCCAGCATCAGCGCAATCGCGGCCGACGAAGCCGCAGCAAATGCATGCGGGCCCAGAGGCGAAAAAATGTCAAGAACGGGAAAAATGCCCCTCAACAATATGCCCCAGAGCACTAAGCCGCTGCCGATCAGCACACCCCATGCCAGAACCAGCCCGATCCATTCATCCACGGGCTCAAACTTGATAAGACGCTTCAAGACATTAACTAACACGCACACCCGCCTTGTTGCCTTCGGGCGCGCTAAACAATCGCCACACCCGAGCGCAATAATTACTTAACCATTTATTACCAGTATGGTCACGGCCGGACACTTGCAAGCCCCGTGCCCCCGTCCGACATAGAGTTGCATGGCCACCCAATTTGGCCGCGGGACAGCACAACCCACGTTGGGCTTCCCCTCCCCACCTCGTCGCACCAACATCGCAATGGCCTGCAACAGACGAGCAACGGCAACAGCCCGCCGAACAACCCGGCGGCTCCAAATAACGAGACCAAACGCATGGGGCTTCAGGAGTACGCCGACGCGATCATCACCTTCGCGCGCACCAACCCACAGTGGGTGGCACCCATTATTTTCGCGCTGGCATTCGGTGAGAGCATCGCCTTTGTCTCACTCATTCTTCCGTTCTGGGGTATGCTTGTTGCCTTGGGCGGATTGATCGGTAGCGGCGATCTGACGATGCTCATAATCGTCTGGCTGGCTGCATCCATCGGCGCAGCTCTAGGCGACTGGGTTTCGTATTGGCTGGGGTTTCACTTCCACGACCAGATCGCGCGTATGTGGCCACTTTCCCGTTACCCCGACCTGCTCCCGCGCGGCCACGCATTCATGGAAAAATGGGGCGTATGGGCAATAGTACTGGGCCGTTTCTCGGGCCCACTGCGTGCTTCTGTTCCAATTGTTGCCGGCGCCACGCAAATGGACAAAACCAGGTTCCAGATCGCCAACTGGTCATCTGCATTTCTGTGGGCGGCAGTCCTGCTGCTTTTCGGCGATGCGATCGGCCAGGGCATCTCCTGGGCTCGCGAAGTGTGGGCCGCACAGGGATAACGGGTGATCGGGGCTAACAGGTGTTTGCAGTTTCCACGGAATCGCTTTGGACGCGACTGATCGGCCTTGCCAGCGACAACATCGCCTTGATTGAACCGATCGTGTTCGTGCTTGGCTTTGCTGAAAGCATCGTGCTGGTCTCGCTGCTGGTTCCTTCCACCATTCTGTTCTTGGCCATCGGCGGCATGCACAACGCCGCTGGAGGCAGCTTCATCTCGCTGTGGCTTGCTGGCGCCGCCGGCGCATTTCTCGGTGACATCGTGTCCTACGCGCTTGGGCGATATTTCCGTGCCGACATTGCCAACCTTTGGCCGTTTTCAAAAAAGCCGGAGTGGTACGTTCTGGCTCGCGGCTTTTTCCGCTCCTGGGGCGCACCAGGCATCATCGGTTCCAAATTCCTGGGCATGATGCGCCCTTTCGTACCGGTCGTCGCTGGCGCCGCACGCATGCGCTGGCTGCCGTTTCTGGTCGCCAGCGCCCTCTCGTGCTTGCTTTGGGCCGGCGCATTCCTCGGGCCCGGACACGGTCTGGGCTGGCTCCTGAAGTGAAGTATGGACTATTGTTGCCAGCCCCGCCTATGCATCGTGAAAACGTCCAATATTAGGGGGCGGATCCTAAGGGCCGGGCCTGAGGCTCTGGAAATTCTAGTTTTTTGACGTTTTTCATGTGATTTCCGCCCCTCACGCGGACATTTCGATCGTCATCATGCATTCCCCCGCTTGCCGCGCGCCCTGCAATCCCCTAAACGGTGGGCAACATATTCACACGGGCCCGTGCTCCAGCACCTGGCGCCCAACACCCCAACACCAACTGATCAGGTGACCTATCATGGCAGCCCGTACCGCTCGCGCCGTTGAAACCCGCAAGAAAAAGGCCCGCCGCGCCATTCCCCGCGCAAAAGTGACCCGCGTCCAGGGCAACACCGCAGGCGTCCGCCGCCAACTGAAGAAGATTGCTGCCAAGGCCCAGGAAGCGCGCGCCAAAAACGCTGGCTGAAGCCGTCGCGACATCATCAGCAATATCGAGCCGCACCCGCAAACGTTGGGTGCGGCTTTGCTGTTTTTACAGCACCTTATTGCCAATCAGCCCCGCAGAAGGTTCCCAACCGATGTGGACTGCCGCCTCCAACGGGTTCAACGGGGTATCACCGATGCAAAAGGCTGCCTGCCAGCCGCAATTCAACAAGACGCCAAGTTGCACAACCTTGATCACCCCCGGCCACTGAAGTTTGGCAGATAAGCTATATAATCTGGCAAAACGTCGAAAGACGACCGCAATCGGGTTTGCTACCGCATAAAGATTGTATGCTCCAACCACTGCGCCCAGCGCGCATGCGTTGGCACATGCCACTTAAAAAATTGCGGAGGAACAATTGATGACACGCTCTCACCTCGTGCTCACACTGCTTGTCGCAATATCCTTGTCCCTATTTGCAGCAACTGCCGAAGCGGACGAAAGGTATGGCAAGCAAAAGGTCGTTTATGACGTCCATTACGCTGGTGGAGAAAGCGACAAGGATTTTTTCCGGGCGTTACGCAATGTCCAGAACCATGTAAATGCCGTCGGCAAGGACAATATCGAGGTGAAAGTCGTGTTGGCAGGTGAAGGGCTCGGAATGCTCAAGAATGCAAACACGAACCTGAAACTGCAAGGCGTGATCACCAACCTGAAGACTCAGAATGTAACGTTCCTGGTTTGCAACAACACATTGGTCGGCCGCAAGATTGATCCCAACAGCTTGTTTGAGGTTTTCAAGGACGACATTGTTCCCTCAGGCAACGCTGAAATCGCCCACTTGCAGGGCCGCGGCTTCGTATACCTGAGACCCTAGATCGCGTTCACTTTTCACGGAATCGCGCATGCGATCTATTTTCTTTTATTTTATTTTGAGCATGTTCTTCACGCCGAACCGCATACACTTCGGCTGAACATGCTCTAATTCAACTTGGAGCGCACCAGACGAGAACTGCTCCAAGGACGCGACGGCTTTGCTGGCAATCGGGTTTGGCGCCATCGCCCTCAGAATGCGGGTCAGCATTGAGCAGCAAAACTACTCAGTCACGAACGGGGCTGGCTTCGTTTCTAATGACATACCCGCAAGTCTCCACGCCCCATCGACGGCCTCGGCATCAAGGGCGAAATGCACCTGTTTCGGCGCAGTCTTGTAGTACCCGATAAGTCTGAGGGAACCATCCTCAGCAATCATTGGCTCGTGCACCAAAGTCGGCGAGTAAAGAATGATCGGCGTC
>JBKEAX010000163.1:0-2899 GCA_047972825.1 Hyphomicrobiaceae bacterium
AAACTCGAAGCTCTCGGGCTTCTCTACCCCTGTTTTGCGACACGCGGTGAGATTGCCGCTGCGGTGGGCGCATTGGTTGATGCTGGCGAGGCTGAACAGAGGGATCCTGATGGTGCGCCAATTTATCCAGGGCTTCATCGTGGGCTCACTTCATCGGACATCGCAACGCGTCGTACAGCTGGTGAGCTAGCCGCCTTTCGCCTCGACATGACCAAGGCGCTTGCTGTTGCCCAAAAGCGTCTTGCCGGGAGGCCACTGACCTTCCGTGAAGTTGCACTGGATGGTACGGAACGCATCATCAAGGCCGACCCGGCCCGTTGGGGCGATGCTGTTCTGATCCGTAAAGACATACCTGCCAGTTATCATCTTTCGGTGGTTGTCGACGATGCCCGACAAGGCATTACGCATGTCACGCGCGGCGCTGATTTGTTCGCCGCCACCGACCTGCATCGCCTGCTTCAGGTCCTGCTTGACCTGCCCGAACCACTTTATCACCATCATCACCTGCTGAGAGGTCCTGATGGGCGCAAGCTTGCCAAAAGCACCGGCGCGCCTCGATTGAAGGATCTACGAGAACAAGGGGTGATGCCTGCTGACATACGCCGCAAACTGGGGCTTCCGCCCTGCGCGTTAAGCTAGGATGCGGGTGAGAATTTCCATTTTTTTGTTTCAATGTTAATAGGTTGCGCCGTATGATTAAATTTGTGTGACAGGTGAACCCGTGACGGGCGGGTGTATGAGCCAGCGCCGGAAGTAGTTGGTTGCGCTGTGCGAGGGAGTCTAGCCGAGCACATGAGGAAGGCCGCGAACAGAAGGCGCAAAGGAAAGTCCCGGCGCCAACACGCCGCAGGACGGGCGCGTTCGACCTCAGCTCGCACGAGCGGCACACGGCTTCGTTCCAGTCCAACAATCCACCGGTTTAGATTCAGCGGTTTCAGGGCCAGAGGTCTTGGCGGTTTTCTGCCGCGCTTGGCTTCCAGCACACGGTCGGGGGTGCACTGGCTGGCTCAGGCGCCGGCATCGGTTGTGCGCGCACTGGCGCTTGCACCTGAGGACCGGGAAATTGCAGCTCTTCTGCTGGCTCCGTTTTTCATCGTCGCGTTTCTTATGGCAGGCCACCAGGGTGTGCAGTTGGCACGCCAGCTTCAAACACGGGTTGCGATCCAGGTGCCGCCTAGCTCTTTGCCAACCCATGCTGGGCCACAGAATGTTGCAACCAGCCTGTCAGCGCAGCACGTGCAATCAAATAAAGTTCCCGTCCCATTGATCGGCCTTTCCCATCCCGGGCCTGCTTCCAACGCAAGGCTTGCATCTGGAGCCATGCTCACAATCCACTCGAAGGTTGATAATCGGCAGGTGCCGGCGCGCGCATTTGCGCCCTTGTCCCATGATGCTGTTAGCGATGCGACCGCATGGTGGTCAGCGAATGCCGCAAGATCAATGACGGTGGTTTCGAACGGATCAACTCCGCCACCACCGTTGCACGTGTCTGTGGATGCCACACGGCCAGAACCCGTTGCTACCATCGGCAACACTCACTGGGCGAATGTTACATCTGTGCCGGAACAGTTAAACGTGGAGTTGCGCGTTGCGGCGGTTTCTACAACGGCTGTCTCACAGCTTGATGCTGACGATATTGATACCATCACGGCCTATGTGAGCCCGTTTTCATTCCCGGGGTCGCCTCGCGGACTATTCGAACGCTGCTCTCTGCCTACGACGGCACGCAGTGCAACGGCCAGGCCGCCGCGCCCACCGCTTGAAGCAACGTGGTTTGGTGAAACTGCCGCAACCAAGTTCGGCGTGCGTCTTGCTGAAGCCGCCAGGCGTCAGCTCAACGAGTTCGTTATCTACGATGCTGCCTATCAGCGCATTTCCTATCCGCGAGGGGACGTGCCGAAACTTTATGGTGTGTGCAGCGATGTGATCGTCCGCGCGTATCGCGACATGGGCATCGATCTACAAGAGGCCGTCCAGAAGGCTCGCGTTGGCTCAGGCGACGCCAACATCGATCACCGGCGCACAGAAACGCTGCGACGCTTCTTCAGCTTGTTTGGTGAACGTCTGCCTGTCACCAGTTTTTCCGAGGACTATCTGCCGGGCGATATTGTCACCTATGCCCGGCCGCAGAACATTGGGCCGGCCTCCCGATCTCACATCGCCATTGTCAGCGACGTGATGGCGCCCTCTGGGCGACCGCTGATTATCCATAACCGAGGATGGGGACCGCAGCTTGAGGACGCTCTATTCGTCGACCGGATCACAGGACACTACCGTTACCGGGGCCCAGCCTCCGTTAAGAGCGTGGACAATATCCTCCCTATGAAAGCACGGCCACTCAAGACCAAGCGCCACATCAAGAGCACGGCAACTCCAATGCCCTCGCGTCCGACATTGATGCCCCGCTCACAACGGCGCGCGCACCTGCACCGTACCCCGAAGAAGCACGCGCGCGGCTTGCAGGTCGGCTCGTCGTCCAATTGAAGTGACTTGTCCTCTCCGGTTGCAACGACCGTGCATGCATACCAATTCTCGTCACAACTGCTTCACGTTTTAGGCACGCTTTGCCTTTCAAATAGTGACCGGCGATTCGTCATGCGGTTTTGCGCATGTCGTGATTTCCTGAATGCAGGCGGGAGAATTGACGTGCGATGGAAAACAAATCTGGCGCTTTCTTGAAGGTTGTCCAATGGCGTTCTGCGGCATTGTCTCTCCACCTGCGCCTAGCCGGTGCCGTTTTACTTATGCTTCTTATG
Source organism: Hyphomicrobiaceae bacterium (assembly GCA_047972825.1). Taxonomy (GTDB): domain Bacteria; phylum Pseudomonadota; class Alphaproteobacteria; order Rhizobiales; family Hyphomicrobiaceae; genus JAEUMD01. The sequence goes on from JBKEAX010000163.1 coordinate 2,757, forward strand.
ACGCTCGCTGCCAACGTCCCCACGATGGCCACTCCGGCTGACGAAGCGAGTTTTGGCGAGCGACTTGCAGCAGCAGCACGCAACCAAACCTGGGTGCCGACCATCTATGACCCTGCCTACCGTAAGATTGAATATCCCGGTGG
>JBKEAX010000223.1:0-1804 GCA_047972825.1 Hyphomicrobiaceae bacterium
CATCGAGCGCGCTGGCGGGCGCAACGTGGCTGAGAGCCAGGATGCGCGCAAGGGGCTTGCACGCGTTTCGATAGAGCAGATCATCGTTGCCGATCCCGATACGATCTTGACCTGGGAACCGCATTTCTATGAGGCGGTCCACCGCGACCCACTGTGGTCGGGCATTTCAGCCATAAAGAACAACCGGGTTTACCTTGCACCAACGGTCCCGTTTGGATGGATTGACCGTCCACCCTCGCTCAACCGGGTCATGGGTCTCAAATGGCTGCCGATGTTGTTTTACCCAGATATCTTCGACCGTGACCTGCGAAACGTAACCCGAGACTTCTACAAGTTGTTCTATCATGTCACGCCGACAGATGAGGAACTCGACAGGTTGATTGCATGGTCAAGGGGCGCGCCACCAGCACAGACGCAAAGACCATGAGGGTGAGCGAACCCACGCCCGCCCCCCTGTCGCGCGTGTCTCGCGGACGTGCCAACACAACGCTTGTCGCATAGGCGCTCGCCCTCCTCGCCCTGATGCTCGCAGCAATAAGCATCGGAAAATACCCACTTACGCTTGGAGACATTGCCGGCGCCATGGGCCGCGCTTTCACCGCTGACCCTGCCCGCGATCAAGCCGACATCGTCTTGTTATCGATCCGCGTGCCGCGCGTGCTGGCCGCTGTCCTGGTTGGTGCCGCACTTGCCGCCGCCGGCGCAGCCTATCAGGGTTTGTTCCGAAACCCGTTGGTATCGCCCGACATACTGGGTGTCTCCACGGGCGCCGGCCTTGGCGCGGTGCTCGGCATATTCCTGTCGTTGCCCGTGGCGGGCGTACAGCTGTTCGCATTCGCGGGAGGGCTGGCAACCGTTGCACTGGTCTACTTCATTGGCAGCCTGGTGCATAACCGTGAGCCTGTGCTCGTTCTCGTTCTCGCGGGCGTCGTCGTCGGCTCGCTTGCCGGTGCTGGAATATCATTATTGAAAATCCTGGCAGACCCTTACGACCAACTGCCAGCAATTGTCTTTTGGTTGTTGGGTAGCTTGTCCAGTGTGCGCGCCGCCGAGGTCTGGTCTTCCGCACCTCTAGTGCTGCTTGGGCTGGTTCCCCTCGTGTTGCTGCGCTGGCGTATCAATGTGCTGTCTTTAGGGGAGGAGGAAGCAAAGGCGCTTGGCGTGGAGGCGGGACGGCTGCGGCTGATCGTGATCGCTGCTGCAACGTTGATGACTGCGAGCGTCGTTGCAATTGCCGGTGTGATCGGCTGGATCGGCCTCGTTATACCGCATTTGGCGCGCATGCTGGTCGGACCCAACTTCAACCAACTGCTGCCGGCAGCGCTGTTGATGGGCGGTGGCTACATGCTGCTTATCGACACTTTGGCGCGCACGCTCGCGACAATCGAAATCCCCCTAGGCGTACTGACGGCAATCGTAGGCGCACCATTCTTTCTTTGGCTGTTGGCGCGCGGCGAGGATGGCTGGTCATGAGTGGCCAAACGCTCATCAGCGCACAAGACCTGGGCTTTGGTTACCCCGGCAAGCCCGTGGGACGCGGCGTTGACCTTGCTGTCAAGGCCGGAGAAGTGGTCTGTCTTCTGGGCCCCAACGGGTCTGGCAAGACAACGTTATTCAAGACACTTCTTGGATTGCTACCTCCGCAAGAGGGAACGGTTTCGATCGAAGGCGCGCCAATTGTACATTTGAGCAGGCCGAAAATCGCACGCCTGGTTGCTTATGTACCGCAAGCTCATGCCGCGCAATTTCCCTATCGCGTTATTGATATGGTCGTGATGGGTCGCACCGCTCACCTGGGCCTGTT
>JBKEAX010000318.1:0-2731 GCA_047972825.1 Hyphomicrobiaceae bacterium
CCTGCAAGACGCCGGTATAGCCTGGCCATGTCAGCGTTACGAAGGGCCCTGATCGCCCGGACACCCGCGCAGCCAGAATATTTGCCCCCAGACCATCGGTGCGCCAGTCCAGCACGCGAACAAGCCTTGCTGACGTACCGTTTGGCGATGGCGCCACGCGGCATGTGCAGCCCCATTCGTAATTGACAGAGAGAAAGTAGGCTCCGGGGCGTCCCAGCGTCCCGGCAATGCGGTCGATCTCAGGCAAGTGCGAATTGTTCCAGCGCGCCATCCAGCGTCGCGAAACGCGATCAAGAGAGGTAAGCGCCCGGCGCGGCACGATCTTTGTGGCTTGATCCAGAAGGCGGTTGGCTCTGTCGAATTCCCGTTCCAGCGTTTCCATGGGAAAGTCAGGGCCGACATCCAGAACCGGGATTTGGGGTCGTTTTAACAGCGACGGAGATGGCGCCTGGGGCTGTGGTACCGTTTGCGTGTTCGTTTTGGACGTTTGCGGCATTGGCTCTTTTATGAGGTGCTGGGTTGGGTGGCTGTTTAAAGTGTGGCGGCCGTGGCCGGAACAACCGGTGGCTCGGGATGCAAGTGGGGTCAAGGATTGCGAAAAAACAGTCCTGCCGTGTGCGGTTTCAGCGTCAAAATTGTAGTCGTGATGACTATTTTGTCGGTTGTCGGTCAATTTGTTGGCTATCGGTTAAGGAGACATAAGGGCTGGAAACTGGAGCCGGACCCCTTCCAGACCCTCCCAATCATCGAAATGCCGGTCGTGCGTTGACATTATCGGGAGAAACGAACATAAAGCGAGCCAACGCGTTCGGTGCCGCCGAGCGCGCTTAATGCGCTGTCCGAGGCTTTGCCAGCGATTTTTCATGGTCGCGACAGGCTTGAAAGTCCCCTCTGCAACCCGATCAGATCGGAATGCCTGGATGAGGGGCGCCACAGGGCGCGGTCAACAGAAAGGGCAACAGCCATGTACGCTGTCATCAAGACGGGCGGCAAGCAATACCGTGTCGCTAAAGACGACGTAATCACCATTGAGAAGCTGGATGGTGACGCCGGTTCCTCTATCGAGTTCGCAGACGTTTTGCTGGTGGGTGAAGGTGCCTCGGTAAAAGTCGGAGCGCCGACCGTTTCAGGGGCCAAGGTCACCGCCGAACTTGTCGAACAAACGCGCGGTCCCAAGGTTATCGCTTTCAAGAAGCGCCGCCGCCAGAACTCGCGCCGTAAGCGCGGCCATCGCCAGGATCTCACAAAGGTTCGCATTACGTCCATCGTTGGCGCCTGACGGCAGCCGGTCGGACCAGCAAAGATAAGGAATTCAAGTCATGGCACAGAAAAAGGCCGGCGGCTCATCGAAGAACGGCCGCGACAGCAATCCAAAGATGCTTGGCGTCAAGCGCTACGGCGGAGAGCGTGTTATTCCAGGCAACATCCTGGTTCGCCAGCGCGGCACGAAGGTGCATCCCGGCGATAACGTGGGCATGGGCTCGGACCATACGCTGTTTGCCAAGGTCGAAGGCTCAGTGGAGTTTCGCACCCGCCGCAATGGCCGTGTGTTCGTTTCCATTCGTCCGCAGGTGGCCGAGGCTGCCGAGTAGGTTGCAGTGATGCGTTGCCCGTACTGCGCGGGGGCGCACAGTTGCCGATAATGCGAGGGGAGACGAGGTCGTCTCCCCTTTTTCGTCTCAGGGGGGCTGATATGGTGCAGATCTCTCGTCTGTTCAAAAGGAAAGCGGCAGCAAGAGACGGCATTATCAGGACGGCGCGCCTCGTTCTGCGTCCGCTTGAGGAGAGCGATGTCGGTGAGATTGCGCGGCTGGCGGGTGATTGGGACATTGCCTCGATGACTGCTCGCATACCTTATCCCTACACGGTCGAGGATGCGCATCAGTGGTTTGACAGTCTGGAAGAGGGCGAAGTCGTGTGCGCTATCACAGCGGACGGGGATGACAGCCTGCTGGGTATCACAGGCTACGTTCCGTCTCGCGATGAGCGTAGTGCTGAGATTGGATATTGGCTTGGCAAGCCATATTGGGGGCGGGGATACGCCACGGAAGCGGCTGGTGCCCTCATTGACTACTGTTTCTGGTCGGTTGGCTTTGATGGATTGACTTGTTGCCATTTCGCCGACAACGCTGCATCCGCGCGTGTCATCGGAAAGCTCGGGTTTGTTTGGACAGGAAGCTGCGAGTGCTGGTGTGAGGCGCGCCGCCGCAGTGCTGATGCACATCATTACGAACTGTTACGACCAAAGAGGCGCAGGAGGCTTTGGGGGGCGTGAATAGTTAGGGTCCGGACCTAGTGTTAGTGTGGCGTCGCGCCTTAGGGTCCGGACTCAATAACAATAGGTCCAAGACAGCCCGGGTTTGTTTGCCTGGCAGGCGCGCGAGTGCCGGAAATCTGGTTGATTTCCAAGTGAGCGCAACGCACCAGGCGGGCAAACCCGGGCTGCCCGAAGGGTCGTCAGCCGAGACGAAATATGCTGCGTGTTCTTCGCTTGAATATGCCCGGCATGTCCTGCGCTCCGTCCACTTGCCTCTTTCGCCTCGGCTGGCGATCTTGCGGACTCATTACTATTGGGTCCGGACCCTAGCTCAACCTTTATAGGCATCGAAGCCAGCCGGTTCGCCTTTTGCCATTTTGATGCTGTGCGGCCAGAACAGGAAAAGCCATCCATGTTGCGAAGAATTTACGATTGGACCATGCGTCTGGCCGAACATCGTCACGCGGACAAGTC
>JBKEAX010000321.1:0-2182 GCA_047972825.1 Hyphomicrobiaceae bacterium
TGACGTTTGAATGGGTGTGGTTGGGGCGTTGCGCCCGGCGTGAGGATTTCAGAACCTGTTAGCCGTTCGGCCCCAAGCTGAAAAGCAAATAGATGAATGTTGCCAGCCGTGTGAATGCACCCAAGTCATCGGACCCGAAGCCGGTAAAAGTGCGGTTTCACACTTAGAAGCTTCCCACGAAGGCTGCTCATGCAACTTAATCGAAGCTCTAACCACTAGAGCGACGGCCACCTCGATCTTGAACCAAATTCGCCTCGGCAGAATGGTTCACAATTGTCGCCCGGCGCTCTAGTATCCTTGGCAAGTATTCAAAGTAGAAATTCTAGAGCATGTTCAGCCGAAGTGTGTAACGGTTCGGTCTGAAGAACACAGCGAGAAAGAAAAGCAAATAGAGCACGTGCGCGATTCCATTAAACGTGAACGTGATCTATAGGTTGGGGTATCTGAACCGGAATACTCACTTATACTTCCATGAATGTTTGATCATGCATTGGTGATTGCATTTTGATGGCTTCAATGCCGCATCGTTGCCTGCACAACGATGCGAGCAGCACTCCTGGTCACCGTTTTCCACCGGGAAGGGCGCGCGTCTGGCTCCCGCTGCAACGAAGAATCAGATGGTGTTCTCGGAATAATATACTTGTCCGCTTGCGCCGGTAGCTGCCCTGGTTTGCGTGGCTGGTGCGGGCGGTCATGCGTGCGGACTGCGCAAGGGGGACCGGACATGGCCAATTTCACAACGCACATCGGCGCCGGCACAGTCCAGGCGGGTGTGCTTGGGACGCTGACTCTGGCGGCCGATGTGGTGGCTCCGGAAAATATTATCGCCGTGACATTGGCAGGCGTGCTCGGTTCTGTTTTGCCGGATATCGACCTGAAGGATTCGCGGGCAAGCAGGATGATGTTTGCCGGGCTCGGTGTATTTGCCTCTTTTGTGGTGCTCTTTGCATTTGCAACCCAATATTCGGTGGCGGAGTTGATGCTCTTGTGGCTCGGCACGCTTGTGTTCGTGCGCTATGGGATGCACGCCCTGTTCCACAAGCTCTCTGTGCATCGCGGTGTATGGCATTCGCTGTTGGCGGGCGTGTTCTGGGCGGCTGTTACCGCAACAACCTTGAAATACGTATTAGGACGGCATGAGGGCGTTGCGTGGCTTGGCGCCGGTTTCCTGTTTCTCGGCTATTTGCAGCACCTTGTCCTGGATGAAATCTACTCGGTCGACGTTATGAATAGGCGCATCAAGACGTCGTTTGGAACGGCCCTCAAGTTCTATGATGGGCGCTACCGTGCGGCTTCCGGAGCACTGGCGGTTGCAACGATCGTGGCGTTGATGATCACGCCCTCAACAAAGACCTTTGTCGAGGGGATCACCCAAAAGCAGCTATGGGTTGAGCTGAAGGAAGGCTTTCTGCCCCGAGACAAGTGGTTCGGCGTGATCCCCAGATCGCATTTTGTCTCGCATGAAAGTGGAGCGGTCGAAGACGCAGGCCAGATCACGACGGGCACACTTCCCGACAAGAGTGCCGACTGACAAGGGTTCGTCTGCCTTTGGACTTTGCGGGCTTACCTGACTTTGAGCCCATCAAGGTAGGTCTCGACAAGATCCTTGACCAACGGCCAGGTCGCTTCCGCGGTGATGTTTGACAGTTTGTCAGCAGTGGATAGCGACGTAATCCCATGAACGCCCGCCCACAAGACACGCGCGCGCCGCTTCAGATCGGCTTCGTCGTCCGTGACCGCGAGAGGTCGAAGCGCATTCTCAATTCGCTCCAGCAGCGCGTTGAGCTTGTTACGGTACTCCACCGGTACGTCCACGCTTGCCGGCAAATGATGCTCAAACAACAGATTCCAGAGCCTGGGGTTATTGTGTGTAAATGCAAGGTAGGCTTCAGCCAACGCGAGCAGATGCGCGCGCGGATCAGAATTAGCAGGCAGCGCGGCCAGGGATGCGTCGAGATCATCGAGCATGCGCCCCTCGATGTTCAATATCAGATCATCGAGATTAACGAAGACATTGTAGATCGTGCCTGGCGAATAACCGATACGCCTTGCGATCTCCCGCGCTGAAAGGCCGGAAAGACCGGAATTAGCGATAAGTTCCGTAGCTGCCACGACGATGTTTTCGCGAAGCTCTTCCGGCGTATGAATTGACCGGCGTCCCATTTGCAGTCCCGCATTGGTT
>JBKEAX010000390.1:0-2340 GCA_047972825.1 Hyphomicrobiaceae bacterium
GCTGAACCATGAAGCACAACGGTGCGCTCCAAAAGCTCAGCGATCTGGACGGCGCGTTCATGGGAAGCCTCAATGATCTTGATCCTGATGTTGGGCTCTCTGTCTTCCAGCTCCCGTGCCAGGTAAAGACCAATGTTGCCACCGCCCGCAATGACAATCCGCCGTGCGCGTGTTTCTTCATGCCCGAAGATCTGTAGCGTGCGGGCGATCTGGTCAGTTGGCGTAATCACATAGGCTTCGTCGCCCGCCTGCAACTGATCCTGGCCATGGGGAACAAATAGTCGTCCATGGCGCACCAGTGCCGCAGTGATGGCCGGCAGGTCGGGAAACAACTGCGCCAACTGTGTCAGTGGCGTCTCGATGACCGGACACTCCGCGCCACAGGCAATGCCAAGCACCGAAATCTTGCCATCACCGAAACTAACCGTGTCGAAGGCACCGGGCAGTTGAAGCCTTCGCATGATCATGTTGCCGACTTCGATTTCAGGCGAAATGATGAAGTCGATCGGCATGGCTTCGCGCGCAAACAGCCGCCGCCATTCCTGTTTAAGGTAGGTCTGCGCCCTGACACGGGCAATCTTTGTCGGGATGTCGAACAGGGTGTGCGCCACCTGACAGGCCACCATGTTGACCTCGTCATGAAGCGTCACCGCAATTAGCATGTCAGCTTCGCTTGCACCGGCTCGTTCGAGCACGTCCGGATGCGCCGCGTTGCCGTGCACGGCGCGCACGTCCAGTAGATCGTTCGCGCGCTGCACGAGTTCGGCACTGGCATCAATGATCGAGACGTTGTTGCCTTCCACAGACAACCGTTCGGCAATGCCCGAACCAACCTGTCCCGCGCCGCAGATAATGACTTTCATCGCTCGCCTGCCATGCGCCTCATATTGGGCACGTCCGTTGTTATCACTGGCAGCCGTGCCGCGTTCCGGTAATCGCGGCTCGTAGTCGGCCGCCCCGCACCATACCGCTTCATGCCAATAGCACCACTTTGGCTGTGCGTTATCGAGAAAGAGTTAAGTTGCCCATAAGATCCGGACCCAATAGCAATGTCCGGATCCTGGAATCTTCATTTCTCGGGCGATACCGACGCCGCCGGTGGCGGAGCGGCAGCACCGCCGCTTCTGTGCTCCGAGGAGACACCAAGCGCCCTCAGCTTACGGTGCAGTGCGGAGCGCTCCATGCCAACGAACTCGGCCGTCCTTGAGATATTACCACCGAAGCGATTGATCTGGGCCAGGAGATACTCGCGCTCGAAAATCTCCCGTGCCTCCCTCAAGGGCAGGCTCATCAAATGTTCAGCGCCACCGTTGACAGGCAACGGCACGTTCGAACCGATCTCATCGGGCAGCATCTCAGCGGTAATTACGGCATTGGCCTCGCCGTCAGCCAGGATCATCAACCGTTCAATGTTGTTCCTCAATTCACGCACATTGCCGGGCCAGTCGTGGGCCTGGAGCACCGCTATCGCATCTTCGCCGATCCGGCGCGGCGCCAAGCCGGAGGTGTTGGCAACCTGGTTGATGAAATGTTCGATCAGATCGGGAATGTCGTCGCGGCGCTCTGCCAGGCTCGGCACCCGTAACGGCACCACATTGAGGCGGTGATAAAGGTCTTCACGGAACCGCCCCTCCTGCATTTCCCTTTCAAGATCACGGCTGGTCGAAGAAATAATGCGCACGTCGACGGCAACTTTCTGTGCCCCATTCAAACGCAGGAACTTCTGCTCAACCAGAACCCGCAACACCTTGCCTTGCGTCTCCAGCGGCATATCCGCCACTTCATCGATATACAACGTGCCACCGTGGGACTCCTCAAGTGCCCCGACCTTACGTGGCGTACCGGCACGGTCCTCGATGCCGAACATTTCCTCTTCAACGCGCTCAGGTGCCATCGCCGCTGCATTCAGAACCACGAACGGTCCATCGTTTCTCAGGGATTTCATGTGAATGACACGCGCGGTCAGTTCCTTGCCCGTGCCAGAGGCACCTCGGATGAGAATGCGGCTGTTGGTTGGAGCCACCCGATCAATATGATTGCGCAGGTGGTTCACCGCAGCAGAATGCCCCACCATATCCGTTGAAACAGTGGAGCGCTCCCGCAGCTCCTTCACCTCCCGCTGCAACTGCGAGGCTTCAAGGGCACGCAGCGCGACAAGGATGAGCCGGTCAGCCTTGAACGGCTTTTCGATATAGTCGTAGGCGCCGCGCCGGATCGCAGTTACCGCCGTCTCGATGTTGCCATGGCCCGAGATGATCACCACCGGCAGGTCAGGGTACGTCGCCTTGATTGCTGAAAGCACTTCCAGCCCATCCAGGCGGCTGCCTTGAAGCCAGATAT
>JBKEAX010000392.1:0-2684 GCA_047972825.1 Hyphomicrobiaceae bacterium
AATCGAGACGTTAATTTGGGTGCAAATTCTGGAAATATTGCTGAAAAGAAGCTTCAAATGCCGAATGCTTTTGAAGCCTTCATCATTTTGAGACATCGGTAAATGATTGAGAAATGTTCGAAAGTTACTCAACCATGAGTGCGCGGATGGCCTGGGCAACGGCGAATGCGCGTTGCTCAATGAGTACGGGTATCTCACACGCAATTGGAACATTCTGCTGGCGTTCCTGGAAAACCCTTGCATCCCAATCGTACTTGGTTTGGGCGTCCTGCGCCTTGGCGGCGGCCTCCTGGTCTTTGAGGTTATCTTCTGCAGCCTTCATGAGGGCAGCAACCTCAATACCCTCTTGTTCAAGTGTCCTAGAGCGAAGGACTTGCCTGCGTTGAAATTTCTCGATGCCGTTAATCACTTCTGTTCGCGACACGTTGATTTCGGCCAGCACACCCTCGAATAGCTCTGCAAGCCGCGCGTCGCGCTTTTCCTCAGGCTGCGCCTTGGCAAATTCAGCAATGTCAGCCTCAACGGTTTCCATTGGTCGGCGGCGGCTGATGACTGCGCGCGCAAGACTTGACACGGCTGGGTCTGTGGAACGTTTGCCTTCCGCTGAGATCTCTGGCCCATCCCACATCTGCGCTGCGGTCAGAACGTGTTGCTTGTGCTGGACGCATGGCCAGTCCTCATTCGCCGCCATGGCCGCTGCCGCTGCATCATGGGCAGCCTTTTCTTCGGCTGAAATTGGTGCAGTGGCCTGCATGGGCTGTTGCTGTGCGAATGCCTGACCGAAAGCCATGCTGAAGGCCGTCATTACGACAAGCATGGAAAATGCGGTGCGCATGGCGATTGATGGATGGGCAAAAAATGAATGGAGCTGTGACATGAACATGCGGAAGACCTTTTGCATCATTGCATCAGCCGCCCCCTGGGCCACCGCGTCGTGCGATCAGGCCCTTGGAGGGATTGTAAGCGAAAATGGCGGCGCCTAGGAACACAAGTGTGCAGCCAACAACGACGTAGACGTGTGTGAAATCCGTGTTGCCGTTTTCGAGCGCAGGGCCCACCTGTCCGTAGAGCGCAAAGCGAATGAGTTCTACGGCGTGGGTGAAAGGATTGAGCTCTGCCAGTAGCGCGAGGAACGGGCTCGATTCGCGGAGTTTCCAGATGGGGTAGAGCGCCGATGACATGAAAAACATCGGGAAAATGACGAAGTTCATGACGCCGGCAAAGTTCTCCAACTGTTTGATCACCGAGGACATGAACAGCGCAATGGAACCTAGCATCAGGCCGGAAAGCACGAGTGCGGGTACGACGGTGACGTAACCCATGGCCAAAGGATCAACGTTGGCAAACTGGGAAAAGGTCGCCGCCATATTGGCGTAGATTGCAGACAGTGCCGCGCCGAAGCCAGACTGGGCGAAGGCTTCAAATACAGACGTGTACCACGTCCACGCTTCCCAAAGGCGCGCGATCATCAAAAAAACATAGGCCTGCAACATGGCCACGAGTACGCCGCCACTGAGTTTTGATACCAGCAGAAATGAGCGCGGAAATGGGCTGACAAGCAGCGTTCGCATGGCGCCGGTTTCGCGGTCATAGACCATCGAAAGCGACGATTGCATTGCGTTGAAGAGCAAGATCATGCCGACCAGGCCAGGGGTTACGAATGTCTCATACAACACGTAGGTGGTGTAGGGTGGTATGGGAGACATGCCCAGCACTTGACGAAAACCGGCCGCAAATATGAACAGCCAGATCAGCGGCCGCACCATGGCCGACAAGAACCGCTCACGCTGATGCAGGAACCGCAGCACTTCGCGCCAGACAATACCGCGGAAGCAATTGAGGTAGGCTGCCGGCCCCATCCTGTGAACGGTTTGGGCGGTAATGCCACCGGCGGAGTTGATGTGGTAAGCCGTGGTTGTCTTGGCACTCATTCGGCCTTGGCCCCCTCGGTGCCGGTCAACGTCCTGAAGGCTTGCCGCATATCTGTTTCATTAGCCTCCGCCAGCATTTCAGGTACGGTGCCTTTGAATAAAACCCTGCCTTGGTGCAACAGGACGACGCTATCAGACAGAGCGATTTCATCAATCAGATGGGTTGCCCAAAGTACGCCAAGGCCAGTGCATTCTACCAGTGATCTGACAATTGATACGACGCTCTCGCGCGAACCGATGTCCAGCCCGACTGTCGGTTCGTCGAGCAACAAAAGATCAGGCCGGTGAAGCAAGGACCGGGCAATCTCGACGCGCCGCGCCTGGCCACCTGAAAGATTGCGAACCCTTTCTCCGGCACGCTCCTCCAGCGACACCGTCTCTAGCGCCTCCAGCGCACGAGCCCGCGCGGCGCTTGGCCCGATGCCATGCAAGGCGGCATGGTAGAGCAGGTTCTGGTTCAGTGTCAGGTCGAGGTCCAGTGTGCGGCTTTGGAAAACGACGCCGAGTCGTTGAAGCGCCGCTGTGGGGTGTCGCCGGACGTCGTGTCCAAGAATGCGGATCTCACCAGAAACGTTGTCGTATAGGCGTGTTATGAGCGAAAACAGCGTCGATTTTCCTGCGCCGTTGAGCCCGAGCAATACTGTAAATGCACCACGCGGTAGTGTGAGCGAAACGTTATCCAGCACCTTCTTGTCGCCGAAGCTGTGGCTGACGTCTGCGACCTCCAAGGCAAGAGTGGCCGCAGCCCCTTCA
>JBKEAX010000412.1:0-2592 GCA_047972825.1 Hyphomicrobiaceae bacterium
CTTCGCTAGTGTGGCGTCGCGCCTTAGTTGATCGATGTTGCAGCACGCTGGGTATCAACTAAGGCGCGACAAACGCCACACTAAGCCAATGATTTTGCTAGTGGCCTTCATGTCGCGCCAAAATTGTATGCGGTTGCGGCTATGTTTCAATTTTGGCGCGACAGGCCACTAGGGTCCGGACCCTAAGACATTCTCGCTGGATCATGCGGGAGAAGCCGCAGCCGCTTCGGCTGAAAAGCGGAATGGCAAAGTCATGATCTCCGCCCGCATAGCCTGACATCCGAATTCCGGCCGCCGGAAAATGCCTGCCCAGCATCCCCAGATCGTCCCCGCCGATCACGCCCGCAGGGTGCTGGGCAGGCGTTGGCTTGCAAGTGATGCCTTCGCTCAACCGTCAAAGCTGCGCGCAGGTATTTCTTTGCTTGCTCATAATTGTCAAAACAGTCTAGGGCCCGGACCTTGGCGAGCAGATTTGTCTCCTTTGTCTGCTATGACGCGTCCCCTTTGCTCCTTTCACCGAGTTAGTTAAGTTGATAGGTGATGCATGCAATGGGAAGGACAGAATATGTCACAGACACGAGCAGCTCTTGTCACGGGTGCGAACCGGGGCATTGGGCTTGAGGTCGCGCGTCAACTTGCCCGCGAGGGTATGCTGGTCGCACTAGGCGCGCGCGATCAGGCCAAGGGGGAGGCAGCTGCGACCGAGCTGCTTCGTACAGAAGGACTGGAACTTCCCGTAATTGTTGTCGACACCGCCGATCCTGAAAGCTGCCGCAAGGCTGTGGCCGATACCGCTGCGATGTTCTCAACCCTGGATGTACTTGTGAACAACGCAGGCGTGTTCCTGGAGAAAGAGCCAACCGGGGAATCCAGCGCGATGGATGTCACCCCGGGCACGGTGGAAGCGACACTTGCGACCAACGTTATTGGACCTTTAGTGCTGACCCAGGCCGCGATCCCGATCATGCTCCAGCAAGGCTATGGCCGCATTGTCAATCTCTCGTCGGGCATGGGCCAGCTATCGGATATGGGCGGCAGGTTCGCAGGCTATCGCATGTCGAAAGCCTCATTGAATGCACTGACCAGAACATTTGCGGCTGAGCTTGGTGATGGGCCCGTAAAAATAAATGCTATGTGTCCAGGCTGGGTAAAAACCGACATGGGCGGTGAGGAAGCAGCTCGTACAATTCCAGAAGGTGCGGACACTGCCGTCTGGTTGGCGACACTCCCTGATGATGGGCCGACCGGCGGTTTCTTCCGGGACAGAGCGCCTATTGCGTGGTGAGAATAGAAAAATTGCTGGTTGAACTGCGTAATGCCAAGCGGTGTTCTGATAACCGCTTGGCATTGTGCCAATTGGTCCAGCCCGGTTGATGTCGCCGCCGTTACGGCAGAGCGCCGCCTTATACTTATAATCCGCGCACGACTGTCCCCGTCATTAAAATCACATAGGCGATGATTGCTAGCCAGTAATCCTGGTGCGGAATGTATCTCGGGACAGGCACGAAGCCGTACTTACTGACTACGGCCAGTAAGGCGAAGACGAGAGAGATGAAAAAGACGACAACGGTCGGTGGATTGAGCCGCATTATATCACGTCTCCACAATCAGGCTGATCCGCACTGGATAACATTCGCTGACGAATAGCGCGCCGGAAGGAATGCAGGCACGTTAGCATGACCTTCACGTCAAGCCATAACCACTTGACCCATCAAGCAGGAATGTAATTCCCAATGTGACCGGAAGGCAATGCTCAAAGATCCCGTTGGGGGACACGTGCAATCGGGGTTAAACCAGCCAATGGTGCATCTGAGTCCACCAGCATTTTCACTGGCGTTGCATCGGGAGTAGCCACATCGCGCAGCGTCACCAGCAAAAGCCCTGCGGGTTGTTTATCAACCGTTGGGGCTCCGGGCGGTGCGGGAAGCTGTCGGACATCGGTGACCTCAAGGATGCGCTGGGCTTCTCCGCCGCCGAACAGGAATTGGTCTCCGTTTGTCAACGCCCGGCCTTGCCAGGTTGCAGGCTGTAGTTGCAGCCCACCAGGAGCTGCAAGCCAATAGGCCTCGCTGCCTGATACCGGCTCGTTTGCAGGGGGGGGGCGCATTCCATGGGCCACTTTTGTAGCGGGCGTTTGAGACAAAGCCATTTCAAGGCCGCGCTCGAATTGTTGGTCGCTGGTCAAGGCCCCAAGCGCCAGCACGCTCAGGCCCATTGCGATCACAGAAAAAGCCGCAAAAGGGTAGCCCAGCAGCAGTTTTGGCCAACGGAACGATTGGGAGGGCTTCGCAGCAGCAGCGGGTGGAGGGCGTCTCGACATTACAAAAGCCTTTGTGGACGTTTCAACCGGTTACGCGCAGGCAAGCACTTGCTGACAATATAGGAGCTGGGACACGCAGCCGCAAACCCCTGGCCGGCAAGTCAAGTGAAGGTCCAGACATCTCAAGGGAAAATGCGTCTCATGCTGTTTATTCCCAAATGCATGCCGGATCTATACTCATCATCAGGAGAAGGGGGAACTGGTCACATTCATGTGTAACGGCCGCCCGGCCCCCTTCTCCGATGCCCCGGCCATGGGGAGGCGTACACACG
>JBKEAX010000452.1:0-5805 GCA_047972825.1 Hyphomicrobiaceae bacterium
GCGCACTGCATCGGCAATGCGGCTGAACTGATTCAGTGGGGCAAGCAGGACGTCATCTTTGCTGGCGGATGCGAAGAGCTGGATTGGACTTTGTCTGTCTTGTTCGATGGCATGGCGGCGATGTCGTCGAAATTCAACGATACGCCTCAGAGAGCCTCGCGGGCCTACGACAAGAATCGCGACGGCTTCGTCATTGCTGGCGGCGCCGGTGTCGTCGTGCTGGAGGAACTGGAACGAGCCAAGGCACGTGGCGCGAAGATCTACGGCGAAGTGGTCGGATATGGCGCGACGTCGGATGGTCATGACATGGTGGCACCGTCCGGCGAGGGTGCGGTGCGCTGCATGCGGCTTGCCATGCAGGGGCTGGACGGGAACGGGGTTGGTAAAATCGACTACATCAACCCTCACGCCACGGCGACACCCGTTGGCGATGTCAAGGAAATCGAGGCGATAAGGGAAGTATTCGGCTCCGAAATTCCCCAGATTTCGGCCACAAAGTCACTAACGGGCCATTCCCTTGGGGCAATTGGCGTTCAAGAAGCCATTTTTTCCTTGCTGATGATGCAAGGCGATTTCATCTGCGAAAGCGCCAACATCGAGGAAATCGATCCACTATTTGAAGACATGCCGATTGTTCGAGCACGCATCGACAATGCTTCGCTTAACTGTGTCATGTCTAATAGCTTCGGGTTCGGCGGAACAAATGCAACTCTCGTGTTGCGCCGCTACGATGGTTAAACAAACGTCATGTGTCGGCGGTAGGGAGAGCCTTCAGGGCTCAATCAAGGTGCCACCACATGAATTTCTTCCGGAACGGCGGTTGCTGGTTCGAGACCAATGCACGCGCTGATGGTGCGGGAACGAGGGCTACGATGTCCGATATAAATTTTGCAAATCCAGGGCCTTTGATGGCCGGCAAGCGCGGCCTGATCATGGGCGTTGCCAACGAGCGCTCCATTGCATGGGGCATCGCACGCGCCGTGGCCGGTCATGGAGCCAAGCTGGCTTTCACTTACCAAGATGGCGCATTCGGGCGGCGCGCGGTTCCACTTGCCCAGTCCCTGGGCTCAGACATCGTGGAGCCGTGTAACGTGCTTGATGAGGCTAGCGTCGACAATGTGTTTAAACGCATCGAAAAGGAATGGGGCGGGCTCGACTTTGTCGTTCATGCACTTGCCTATTCGGATCCGCGTGAGCTTGTCGGCGGGTATGTGAACACTACGCGTGACAATTTCACCAACACCATGGTGATTTCATGCTTCTCGTTCACCGAGGTTGCGCGGCGTGCAGCGCCTTTGATGACCGACGGCGGTGCCATGCTGACGCTTTCCTACGGCGGTGCCACACGTTCAGTACCGTCCTATAATGTTATGGGCGTGGCCAAGGCTGCCCTGGAAGCCTCAGTCCGGTATCTTGCCGCGGACCTGGGGCCGAAGAACATCCGCGTCAATGCGCTCTCGGCAGGACCGATGCGTACTCTTTCAGGCGCTGGCGTTTCAGACGCACGTGTCATCTTTAACTTCCAGAAGGAGCACGCTCCGCTGCATCGCACGCCGACACTGGATGAAGTTGGTGGATCGGCGCTTTATCTTCTGTCGCCATTGTCAGGCGCGGTCACGGGTGAAGTCCACTTCGTCGACTGTGGCTATAACACCGTGGCAATGCCCAACCTCGATTCGCTCAAGGAAATCGATGCGGCGGAGGGTCCGAGCGGCCGCTCCGCTGCGGAATAGATCGCGCCCGAGCAAAAGCTATAAATTTCATCGCTGAATTTGGAGCCGGTGCGGGCAACTGCACCGGCTTTTTCTGGTTTTTTGGCTTGTTATAGTTTTGGGAATTGGGCAGCAAACAGAATCATGCTGGTTGTGTTGTATCTTCATTCGATGCCCTACAAGCCACTTGACGTGCGGGCTCCGTCCACGTCAGACACGCATTCATGATTGGAATTTTCGATTCAGGTCTTGGGGGGCTTACGGTCTTGCGGGCGCTCATCGCCCGGTTTCCTGATTCCGAATTTGTCTATCTTGGCGACCACGCAAATGTGCCCTATGGTGATCGCTCTTCTGACGAGGTCGTTGAGCTGACACGCCGCGGCGTGGAGGAGCTTTTCAAGCGCCATGCCAAACTCGTCCTGCTTGGCTGCAACACGGCCACTGCGGTCGCAGCTCGGCGGCTGCAGCAGGTCTGGCTTCCTGGAGCAAATTGGCCCGGACGCAATGTGCTTGGCATCGTTGCGCCGACAGTGGAAGCAGCGACGCAAACACCCTGGGCGGTGACCACCCCTCAATATCCGCAAAAGTACATCACGGATATACTCGCCGTCTTTGGCACCACCCGCACGGTGACTTCGGACGTCTATCCCGAAGAAATCCGCAAGCGTTGCCCGCGCATGCGCGTCTACCAGCAAATTGCCGCCAATTTGGCAGGCGCAATCGAGGATGAAGCACCTGAAGACATACTCGATGGGCTGGTGGCAGAGGCTGTGCGAGGCTTGCGTGCGCAAACCGGCGGTGCCGAACCTGATCGTGTGATTTTGGGCTGCACCCACTTTCCCATCGTGGAGCACCTATTCGCGAAACACCTGGGTTCGTCGGTGAGGATTCTCTCGCAACCCGCAGTGGTTGCCAACAGCCTGGAGCATTACCTGGAACGCCACCCGCATTTTGCCAATTGCTCGAAAGCGGGCGGCGTTGAACTGCTCACGACAGGGCCGGCGAGCGAAATCAGCGCACGCGCGCAGGTTTTCTGGCCGGACGCGCCGGGCTTCGTGCGCACGCAGACGTGACAATTGGCAGGGTGTTTTATCAGGCGCACATATATCAATGTTGGCTAGCTTATTGAGGCTTACATAAATGAACGCCTGATGGCGCTTGGTGCGGGAGATCGCGTATGGCAATCCAACAACCCGGCGACAACGCAACACCCCGCCAAACGCCTGCTGTTGCTGAGGCTGCGACAAATCACCCCCATACGCATAGCTGCTGCGGCGGAAGCCACGGCAGCCCGGCAGGTGATGACATCGCAATCGACCCCGTCTGCGGCATGAGCGTGACGATTGCGACGGCGAAGCACGAACACAATTACAACGGCACGACTTATTATTTCTGCAACCCACGATGCAAAGAGAAGTTCATCGCTGATCCGCAGCGTTATCTCGATGAGGATCTGAAAAGAGCAGCGGCGGAAAAGGAAGCGGCAGATGCTGCGCCGGGTTCGATGTGGACCTGCCCAATGCATCCAGAAATCGTGCAGGACCATCCCGACACGTGCCCAATCTGCGGCATGGCGCTGGAGCCCATGGGGGTGCCTCCTGCCGATGCAGGCCCCAACCCTGAACTTGTCGACTTTCGACGGCGTTTATGGATCGCTTTGCCGCTCACCATTCCGCTTGTCATCATCGCAATGGGCGGCCACGTTGGCCTGCCTGTCGCATCATGGATCGGCGCGCGAGCATCGCAGTTCGTCGAGCTTGCCTTGGCTGCGCCTGTCGTTCTTTACGCGGGCTGGCCGTTCATGGAACGGGGCGTAGCGTCGTTTCGCAACCGCTCGCCAAACATGTGGACACTCATTTCAATCGGTGTCAGTGCCGCTTTCGTCTACTCGATCGTGGCGACATTCGTGCCTGGCATTTTCCCTCCTGAGCTTCGCACGGGACATGGGGGAACGGTTGGCGTCTATTTTGAGGCCGCCGCGGTCATCATCGTTCTGGTTCTCGTCGGGCAGATCCTGGAACTCAAGGCGCGCGACAAGACAGGCGACGCAATCCGCGCCTTGATCGACCTGGCGCCCAAGACTGCGCGGCGAATTGATGCCGAAGGTAAGGAACGGGACGTGCCGCTTGATGATGTGCAGGCCGGGGATCACCTGCGCGTGCGACCGGGAGAGGCAATACCTGTTGATGGCAAGATCACGGAAGGCGGTTCTGCGGTCGACGAGACGCTCCTAACCGGTGAGGCCATGCCGGTCGATAAAGGTGTAGGCGATGGCGTTACCGGCGGTACGATCAATCGCACCGGTACGTTCGTCATGCAGGCTGAAAAGGTTGGTGCAGAAACGACGCTGGCGCAGATCGTACAGATGGTTGCCAGCGCCCAGCGCAGCCGCGCACCTATACAATCGGTTGCCGACAAGATTGCTCGATACTTCGTACCGGCCGTTGTTGCCACGGCAGTACTGGCGTTCCTTGCCTGGCTTGTGTGGGGGCCAACCCCAGCCCTTGCTTATGCTGTGGTGGCGGCTGTATCAGTTCTTATAATTGCGTGCCCATGCGCACTTGGCCTTGCCACGCCGATGTCAATCATGGTGGCGACGGGACGCGGCGCGCGCGAAGGCGTTCTGGTGCGCGACGCGGCGGCGCTCGAAGCGCTTGCCAGCATCGATACACTCATTCTCGACAAGACCGGCACGCTTACAGAGGGCAGGCCACAATTGATCGATGTGGTTACTGCGAATGATGTTTCCCGCGAGAAACTGCTGGTCGCAGCCGCCAGCCTTGAGGTTGGCAGCGAACACCCCATCGCCCAAGCCATTCTCGGCGCTGCGGATGCCGATGGTCTCCACGTGCAGCCCGCAAAGGACTTCGAGGCTATTACCGGGCTTGGCGTGAAGGGGCGCGTCGGCGAGCGTGAGGTTGCAATAGGCAATGCGGCGCTGATGCGCCGGCTTGGCTATGCAAATAGCTTCGGCGAGGACACATTCAAATCAATTGCCGAGCATACCGCAAAGCGTGGAGAGGGTGCACAGACGGCCTTGGTTGTCGCCCTGGATGGCAAGTACGCGGGCCTGCTTGTGGTCGCTGACAAGATCAAGGAACGGGCGGGTGATGCCCTGGCGGAGCTGCGGTCGAGGGGCATCGAAATCGTAATGGCAACGGGCGACAACGCACTTACGGCCAAAGCGGTGGCCAAGCGTCTTGGCATCACTGAGGTGCACGCCGAATTGCTGCCTGATGACAAGTCACGGCTGATCTCAAGTTACAAGACCAAGGGACGGCATGTTGCCTTTGCCGGAGATGGCATCAACGACGCCCCGGCCCTTGCCACCGCCGATGTCGGCATTGCCATGGGAACGGGTGCGGACGTTGCCATCGAGAGCGCCGGCATCACCCTGCCCAAGGGTGATATCTGGGGCGTGACGAGGGCGCATGGACTGGCCCGCGCAACGCTTGCCAACATCCGGCAAAACCTGGCTTTCGCCTTCGGGTACAACGCCGTCGGCGTGCCAATTGCGGCCGGAGTGCTCTACCCGCTACTGGGCGTTTTGCTGTCCCCCATTGTCGCAGCTATTGCCATGAGCTTGTCTTCGGTCAGCGTGATCGGCAATGCCTTGCGATTGGGCAGACAGCCCATTTAAATATACCTCAAGTTGATCTCAAGACCAAAACGAGACAGGCCAAAAATTCAAACATTAATTCCCCACAACAACTACCATATTGTGTTTCAAAATAAACTCTCGTGTATTCGTTGTTTTATTTTGTATTTTTTACTTAATTAAGTCTGCGTGCCATTCTCTTTATTTGATTTACTCTTTTCTCCTACATTGATCTATCAGCGCCGAAAAGATTATGATTTAGACTCGACAGCCCTTCATCATGACCATTACAGTGCGCTCGCTTCCACCAGATCAGCGGCCACTCGTCGCGCAGACAATTCCGTCTGATCGAACCGGTTTCTTGCGCCTTGTGACGTCCGCACGGCTTTCCAAACTGAAGGTCATACGAAAAAACTGAGAATTAATAGGCTTTTAGATGACGGCAGTTCACAAACTTCCCGTAGGCAATCAAGACGAGCAGGATTTTGGTTCCAA
>JBKEAX010000505.1:0-3062 GCA_047972825.1 Hyphomicrobiaceae bacterium
CATCATTCATGGTCGGCACGCAAACAACGGGCAAGCGCCTGGGCATCGTCGGCATGGGGCGCGTCGGGCTTGCCGTTCGCAAAATTGTTTCCGGCCTCGACATGGAGGTGCATTATTCCAATCGCCGCCAACTGCCGCCAGAAATCGAACAAGGCTCAACGTACCATGACAGTGTCGAGGACCTTCTCGCCAGCGTAGACGTCGTATCGCTCAACTGCCCGGCAACACCAGAAACGACAAACTTGATGGATGCACGCCGCCTTGCCCTGATGCGAAAAGGGGCGGTCCTGATCAACACGGCGCGCGGCAACCTGATCGATGAGGGCGCTCTGATTGAGGCGCTAAAAAGCGGACATCTGGCTGCGGCTGGTCTGGATGTCTACAAGACCGAACCGGGAGGCAACCCGGCCCTTGCTAAGTTAGACAACGTCTTTCTGCTGCCGCACATTGGCTCCGCCACGCGCGAGACACGCGACGCCATGGGGTTTCGTGCGCTCGACAACCTCGATGCATTTTTTGCTGGCACCGAGCCCCGCGACCGGCTCGTTTGACCTGATCTGCCTATCACCGCATACCTTTTAGTCAGCCATACCGGAGTGTCCTGGACATATTGTTTTTGAGTCCGGACCCTAAACAGCTATGCGTCACGCGCGGGGACGGCGTGCGAAATAGGACTGCCCCAGCAGCCCTTGCTCCGATATGTAGTCAGGCTCATTGCTCCAGCTGGGCTTGCCGGTCTATTCCGCATCCACGACGCATCGCCCTTTCACCAGACACCCGTCAAATGCCGCAACCAAACAACGCCGCTGACACCACGCTCTCATCCCGGCGGCTAACCGCGATCGGGTTGATGCTGATAGCGGTGATCTTTTTTTCGCTGCTCGACACAGCGGTGAAATATCTCACCACCCAAGCTCATGTCCCCGTGACGCAGGTCACGTGGGTGCGGTTCATGGTGCAGTTTGTGGGATTGCTTGTTCTTGTTCCAGCGTTCGGGCTACTCAGCCTGGAGCGATTGTTCACCACGAAGAAGCCTGCACAACAGCTCTTGCGATCCGTCCTGATGGCAGCGACGACACTGTTCAACTTCATTGCGGTGCAATACCTGCGCCTCGATCAAACGGTCACTGTGATCTTTCTCGCACCATTGCTGGTGGCAGCGCTGGCGGGCCCGTTGCTTGGGGAATGGGTCGGCTGGCGTCGCGGCATCGCAATTGCCGTCGGCTTTCTTGGCGTGCTGATCGCCGTCCGGCCTGGCTTCGGCGCTGTGCACCCCGCCATCATCTACTCATTCCTGGCAATGGCGGCCTACGCTTTCTTCATGCTGCTTACGCGTCACCTCGCACCCTACGATCCACCGCTGGTGACGTTATTTTATTCGATGTTTGCCGGCGCAGTTTTTGGCGCGCCATTCGCCATCATGGACTGGGTCTGGCCGGAACACTGGACCACGTGGGCCGTGCTCCTCTCTCTCGGCCTGCTAGGAGGCTGTGGGCATTTCCTGTTCATTCTGGCATATGCCCGCGCACCCGCCTCCACCATATCACCGTTCATCTATTCCGAACTCATCACGATCGCAGCACTCGGCTACCTTGTGTTTGGCGACGTGCCAGACGTATGGACGCTCACCGGCGCCAGTGTCATCATTGCTTCCGGCATCTACCTGATCCATCGCGAACGGCTGACAAAGGATGGAGAATGAGCAACGAACATCAGGCCGTGGGCTGAGGCACGGATTAGTGCCTCGGGCGCGCGGAGTTCAATGGCCTGTCGCGTTTTCTGCCGTGATGGTCGGCGGCTCCACCTTGCAGATCAGTCCGTTTGTGGGACTGCCCGGAATGATGGTCGAAGCCCCAAACATCGCAATTGCCAGGCCGATACCGATGCGCGCAAAGCCCCTCGCCTCGATGGACGCAAGTGTCGAAACACCCAGCGCTGTAAGGAATACAGGGATCACGGTGGCCAACCCAAAGCCCGCCATGAAGACAACACCGCCAAGCGCCGTCCCCGTCAGCATCGCAGTAAAGAGCGCCGCATAGACCATCGGGCACGGAATGATACCCCACGTCAGCCCGGCAACATACGGCCCCGCCAACGACGACCTGAGCGGTGCCAACGCCTGCGCAATTGCTGCAGAAACACGCCCCACCGTGCGGTCAACTGGCGCCGGCAATGGCAGCAGCCCGGCAAATGTCAGGCCGAGCCAGATCAATACCACCGCACCAACCCACTGGAGCAGACGAAACGCCCCTGCCCGGTCCAACACACCGTAGATTTCTGAACCAAACCAACCAAGCGCAGCCCCCGCCAGCAGGTAGGACGTGACACGCCCCGCCTGTGCCAGCGACAGTATGCGCACACGATCGCCAGTTGTCTGCGGCGCAAACATCAGCGTGAGGCTGGTGGCTATGCCGCCGCACATGCCGGCGCAATGCAACGTAGAAGCAAAGCCGAGCACCATCCCACCCAGGAAGCTGAATTCCGATACTGCCATGTGGGCAAAGCGCCTTTCCCTTATGCGTGATGGCGTTTTCTGGTCCCATGGAAGCCAACCGAAATTGGCACAAGTCTGTGACCTGCGAGTGAGCCGAAGGTTCCTCACCTTATGCCCCAAATACGGACCATCCCATACGGTGCGTCAACTTTTCCAAGGCGATGCGACCAAGGTGAGAGTTGCCGGCAGCATCAAGCCCCGGAGACCATACCGCAATCGACGCCTGGCCTGGCACGATCGCCAATATCCCCCCTCCAACTCCGCTTTTTCCTGGCAGCCCAACACGAAACGCAAACTCGCCCGAACCATCATAATGGCCGCAGGTCAGCATGATGGCATTGATCCTTCGCGCGCGTTCTGGCCGGACAATGACGCTGCCGGTGTCGGGATCGCGGCCATTGTACGCAAGGTAACGGCCGGCTTTGGCCAGCTGCCGGCAAGACATGGCTATGGCGCATTGGTGAAAATAGACGCCAAGAGTGAATTCGACGGGATTTTCCAGGTTCCCAAACGACTTCATGTAATTTGCCAACGCGCTGTTGCGGAAATGCGTGCGCTGTTCGGAACG
>JBKEAX010000514.1:0-3114 GCA_047972825.1 Hyphomicrobiaceae bacterium
GCCATGGCGTTTTCGTTATTCGCCGCCTTCATCTTCACGCCATGGCTTGCCATCCGCATCCGCCCTTCCCTTGAAAAGCTGCGCAAGATGGAGAAATCCGAGCACCGCATGTCGGAGCGGCTCGATGGTTTCTATCGCGGCCTGCTCAATCCGCTTCTGGATTCGCCGGCAAATGCCCGCTTGTTCAGGCTGGTGATCTGGGGCGTGATGATGGCGGTGTGTTTCATGTTCTACACCACGCACGTCGCGGTGAAGATGCTGCCGCTCGACAACAAGCCGGAATTCAATGTTGTCGTGAACATGCCCGAAGGCACGGCGTTGCCTGTCACTACGAATATTATCCAGCAACTCAGCGAGGAAGTGCTGAAGATCCCCGAGGTCACAGCGGTACAGTCCTATGCAGGCACCGCCTCGCCATTCAATTTCAACGGTCTGGTGCGTCATTACTATCTGCGCGACAAACCTTGGGAAGGCGACATACAGGTCCAGCTGCCCGACAAGGGTGACCGCGAGCGCTCCAGCCACCAGATTGCGGTTGATGCACGCGAAAGGCTGACACCACTTGCGGCCAAACTGGGCGCGCGCGTCCAGGTGGTCGAAATGCCGCCAGGGCCGCCGGTGCTGCAAACAATGGTGGCAGAGGTCTATGGCCCAGACGCTGAAACCCGGCGCCAGGTGGCACGCGATCTCACCACGATTTTCCAGAAGGCAGAGAAAGTCGTCGACGTTGATAATTACCTTCAGCACGAGCACTTCACCTGGACCTTCGTAGTCAACCAGCAGAAGGCGGAACGTGCCGGCATCACCAATTCAGATATCAATCGACAATTGTCGATGGTGATGGGCGGCTACAAGCTCGGCGACGCCAAGCTTGAGCATGAACTCGAACCACGCATGTTGATTATCCAGGCGCCTTTATCGGTACGCTCCAGCATCAACTCGCTTGGCGAGATTCCCATTCGCACTGCGAGCAATACGCTCGTTCCGCTGTCCGCGCTTGGCAGTTTCCAGAAGGTACCTGTCGAGCCGGTCATCTATCAAAAAGACCTGCGCCCGGTTGAGTATGTGACGGGTGAAGTTGCCGGCCGGCTTGGTGCGCCAATCTATGGCATGATCGAAATCTCCAACCTGCTTGAAAACTACAAAACACCCGATGGTGTCGAATTGTCGGGCACCCTGGTTGCGCCACCCAGCGACAATTTCAAGTCCGGGTTTGAGTGGACCGGTGAGTGGACCGTTACCTATGAGACATTCCGCGACATGGGCATCGCGTTCATGGCCGCGCTGGTGCTGATCTATATGTTGATCGTGCTGGAGTTCCAGAATTTCCGGTTGCCGGGCATCATCATGGCACCCATCCCGCTCACGCTCATCGGCATCATACCGGGCCACTGGCTGTTTGATGCGCCGTTTACTGCCACATCGATGATCGGCTGGATTGCGCTGGCAGGTATCATCGTCAGGAACTCAATCCTGCTGGTCGACTTCTCCTTGCATGCCATCGCCGCGGGCATGCCTGTGCGCGAAGCCGTCATACAGGCCGTAAAGACAAGAACACGCCCAATTCTTATCACGCAGCTCACCATGGTTGCCGGCTCGGCCGCGATCATTTTCGATCCCATCTTCCAGGGCATGGCAATTTCGCTTCTGTTTGGCGCAATCGTTTCCACGGCATTGACGCTGGTGGTTATTCCTGTTGCCTGCAACCGGGCGGCAGGTGCGTTCTCCATGCGCCATGGCGACCCATTGGAATTGGCTGCCGCCGAACTCGTCAATCCGAGTCCCATTCCGGACAACTCACCGGCCTGCATGAAACAGCGCCCAAGCCTCATGGCGCGGATGCGCAACACGTTCCAGCAGCGCAGAGGTGACATCGCTCCACCTGCCGCCGGTGCAGCGGCAGCAGCCTCCCGCTACAAGCCGGTTCCAAGGCATACGATGCGCGGCTGGATGGCTCCGGTTGGTTTCACAAAGGAATCCTTCGGCCACCTGTTTTCTGGCGGCGTCATTCCTCCCGAGAAACCTTCGCTGGGCAATGCCGCAGGCGCTTTAGGTGCATTGGGCACAGCGACGCTTGGCAAAGCGTCCAACACGGCACGCAATGTGCGTGAATCGTTTGGCTACCTCGTTGGCAGAACCCCTGCGCAACGGGATGGGAAAACGTCTGGAACCGTGTCTGTGACAAACACGGGCGCGCCTTCTGTTGCGCCGTCCCCGGTGATGCCAACGCCGGCGGTGACTGCACCAACGGTTCCAATTGAAACCCGGGCAACTTCAGCTCACGCCTTGGCATTGTCGGCAGGGTCTGCCGGTGCGAAATCGGCATCAGAAGCGAGCCGGTCCATTATCGCCGCCAATATTTCAGGTGCAGCTGAAAACGGTGATGCAACGCCAGCAAAGCCAATTGCAACAAGTCCCAAGCCGAAAGTGAAACTCAAAATGGCGGGAACCGGCAGCACCAGCGTGCGCAGCACAGCTGCCGAAGCCGCCGAAAACGCTGTGCGCCTGGCGCAATCTGGAACACCGATGGCTCCCGCCTCCAACACAACGATTGGCAGCACAGGTGCAGGCAACGGACACAGCGATGACCTGCAGCAGATTGCAGGCATCGGGCCTGTTGTTTCCGCGCAGCTTAAGGCCCTTGGCGTCAGGTGCATCACCGACATTGCCCAATGGACACAAGACGACGTTGCGCGCGTCAATGAGGTGCTTGCTGTCAAGGGGCGGATCGATCGCGAGGACTGGATCGGCCAGGCGAAAGCGCTGGTTGCTGGCCGCTCGCCAAGACCGAACGAGGGGTGATGCGATGAACAACCGATCGCTGAATTCAGGACGTTTGATCGCCAGCGGCAGCGTGTTCGTTGCGTTTCTGACGCTGCCATGCGTCATCGTCCACGCTGACTCGTCAAATAATAGCATTGCAGGTGGCGCACACTTCCCTGTCGCTCAGGCTTCTGGAAATGCGGGTGGCTATCCACCGCTTGGGTTCAACCCTGCTAAACCCGATCAACCGTCTGCGCCGAACGATGCTGCGGCATGGCCCTCGGCACCACCACCGGAAACCATGCCACTGGGCCCCTATGCGCCGATCCCTCAAAAGCAAAAAGCCGAAGC
>JBKEAX010000342.1:0-5319 GCA_047972825.1 Hyphomicrobiaceae bacterium
TGCGGTTGACGGCAAGCCTGTTGTTGTTGGAGAGGCGATGCTGATGGTGCCTTCGCGCGCTTCCTAATGCATGTTTAGCTGAAGTGTTAAGCGGTTCAGCGTGAAAAACATGCTTCAGAGACAAGAGCATGTTTAGCTGAAGTGTTAAGCGGTAGAGCCGTGAAAAACACAGTGAGAAACAAACGGGCGAGGGCAGCACTGTAGCTGCCCTTTTTCATGTACGATATCCAGACGACCAGACTATATGTATTCGGATTGAAGTGGTGCGCGCTGTCTGAGCGTAAACCAGCTCCACTGGGATATGAGGTCACTTGAAAATGAAAGACGTGCTTTGGAGCGTGGCTGTAGCGCTGCTACTCGCGTTTGCTTTCCAAACGGCGGCCTATGCGACCTATCACATCCCGTCTGAAAGCATGGTGCCAACACTTGAGGTTGGCGATCGGTTGACGGTCAACAAATATACCTACGGCTACTCCCGCCACTCATTGCCGCTCGATATGTCCCTGCCCGAAAACATGCTTAAGGGCCGCGTACTCGCTGGTGAACCCAAACGCGGCGACATTGTTGTCTTCGTACATCCGCGCCGCTCTGATCGCATGATAAAAAGGCTCATTGGCGTGCCCGGCGATCGCATCGCAATTGACAACGGCCAGGTGATTCTCAACGGCAAGCCACTACAGCGCAAATTGGATGATACCTACCGCTTCCGTGAATTCCAGGGTCGCGTCGTCGAGGTGAAGCGCTACATCGAAACGTTGCCCGGCGGCCGAAGCTATCCAACGCTTGAATATGCAGATCTGAACAGCCATGTGTCGATGCAGGAAATCGAGATTCCACCCAAGCACTATTTCATGATGGGTGACAATCGCGACAACTCAAACGACAGCCGCTTTGGCGATATGGGGTTGGTACCGGTAGAGAATCTCGTCGGACGCGCCGACGCGATTCTCTATTCGTTTTACGAATGCACGCCCGAGCCCGGCATCCATTGCGCCGAACGGCGCTTTGCCACCAAGCTGCGCTGAAACCAGTTCTGTCAACCGTGATCTCGGGTCAACTCGCCGGGTTGTCGTTGTCCGGTCCCATTTTGGCTTCGTCGGGTTTACCGCTTTCCTCTGAGGGCGCAGCCTCACTGTCGCTTGGATGGGTCTTTGAAGCATCTTCGTCTGATGGCTCTTTGGTGGTGGCATCGTTGGGAGCCGCCTTGGTTCCACCGCGCGCAACCACCACCATGGCCGGTCTCAAACACCGGTCTTCGATCACGTAACCGGGTTGAAACACCTCAACCACAGTGCCGTTCGCAACACTAGGCTCCTGGCGCTCCATTACGGCCTGATGTAACCGCGGGTCGAAGGGTTCACCCTTGGGTGAAATTCGCTTGACGCCGTGCCGGTCGAGAACGTTCAAGAATTCGCGCTCGGTCATGGTGACGCCATCGAGCAGTGCCTTCAGGTGAGGGTCCTGTTCAACGGCCTCAGGCGATACAGCTTGCACGGCACGTTCGAAGTTGTCGACGAGGGCAACCGTATCCTTGGCAAAGTTCGTGATCGCATATTGTGCGGTCTCTTGTTTCTCCCGTTCCGCACGCTTGCGAAGATTATCGATGTCGGCATGGGCGCGCAGCAACCTGTCGGTCAGATCGGCGATCTGGCCCTGAAGAGTTTCCACTTCTGCGGCAAGCACCGCCGCTGTATCGGCGCTCACATCTGCCGCCAATGCCTCATCATCTTCTCCGGCATCTTCACCCAGCCCTCCAGTTTCCGGCGAACCGTTCGGTTGCCGTATTTGGGCTGGGTCGCTTGCCGCACCGCTCGCCGGATCGGATTTTGGGGGCGTATTCGGGTCGGACATCGTCACTCCGTTGTTTTCTGGTCGCCACGACAGGTTCTGGCCGCAACGTTTAACCCAAGGATTTGAATTGGCCATAGTCCACAAGGGCCGAAATTAAGCCCGCATATCGGCTGCATTGCCTGAAAAATCAAGTCACAGCCGGTTTGGCGCGTCATCTCGACAATAATCGCCCGACGATCTTTGCGGTGTAGTCCACCATAGGGATGATACGGGCATAATTGATCCTTGTTGGCCCAATGACGCCCAAAATGCCGACGACCTGGCTGGACTTGTCGTGAAATGGCGCAACTACCAGCGATGAGCCCGACAAAGAGAAAAGCTTGTTCTCCGAACCGATGAAAATCTTAACGCCGTCACCGTCCTCTGCGAGCTGAAGCAGTTGCACCATCTCACGCTTGGATTCCAGATCGTTGAACAACTGGCGGATGCGTTCCAGGTCTTCGGTGGCGTTGAGATCCTTCAATAGGTTCGACTGGCCGCGCACGATCAGGCTTTTGCGGTCGTCGAGCGCGCCAGACCATTCTGCCAGCCCCGACTGGATAACCTTCTGCGTCAGGGCATCCAGTTCCGCAGCCGCCTTTTTGAGTTGCGCTTCGATCCGTTCTCGCGCTTCCGACATGGTGAGGCCGCGAATGTGCGCATTGAGGAAATTGGCCGCTTCCGAAAGCGCAGACGGTGGCAGACCTTCTGGGACCGTCAAAATCCGGTTTTCTATATCCTGATCTTCGGAAACCAGCACGGCCAGCGCCTTGGTTGGTTCCAGTGAAACGAAATCTATGTGTTTCAGCCGGTGCACCTGTTTGTCGGCGAGCACGACGCCAGCACAGTGCGACAAACCCGAAATCATGTTGGAGGCTTCTGACAGGACCTCGCTGAATGACGTTTGCGGTGAACCGGCAATCTGCTGGTCGATCTTCTTGCGTTCTTCCTTGGAAAGATCCCCGATTTCCAAAAGCCCGTCCACAAACATGCGCAACCCGGACTGGGTAGGCATACGGCCGGCTGACGTATGCGGCGCAAAGATCAGTCCGTGATGCTCCAGGTCAGACATCACGTTGCGGATGGAAGCTGGCGATAATGTCATGGGAAGGACGCGCGAAAGGTTGCGTGATCCCACCGGTTCGCCCGTCGCGAGGTAGGTTTCCACGATCTGGCGCAAAATGGTGCGCGAGCGATCGTTCAAGGTCTCCAGCGTTTTGAAGCCGTCTGCTGCCATTGCGCTAAGGTCTGTTTCCAAATGTATTGCACGGTATTGTGCACCGCGTCGTAAAGCGACGAACTGCCAATTTGAGCGCCACCGCAGCCAGTTTCAAGCACGTAGTCGGCCGCAGCCACTGTTTTCGAGTTGAATGCTCAGGCCCGCTCTTCTAGCTTGCGCCGCAATCGGCCGCGCCGTTCGTGTGTGGCTTTCCTTTCAATTTGATATCCATGCGGTGAGCAATGCGCCCTTCCAAACGCCAGCCTGACGAATTACGCCGGGTTTCCATCGAACGTGCCGTGTCTGTACATGCCGAAGGTTCATGCCTGATAAAATTCGGCAATACTCATGTCCTGTGTACGGCCAGTCTGGAGGAGCGCGTTCCGCCCTGGTTGAAGGGCCAGCAGCGCGGATGGGTGACGGCGGAATATGCCATGCTGCCAAGGGCCACGAGTGAGCGCACCCGGCGCGAAGTGACGCGCGGCTCGCCATCCGGGCGTACGCAGGAGATTCAGCGGCTTATCGGCCGTGCGCTCCGTGCAGTCGTCAACCTGGAAAAGCTGGGAGAGCGCCAGATCACGGTTGATTGCGATGTTATCCAGGCCGACGGCGGCACACGTACCGCGTCCATAACAGGCGCCTGGGTCGCTCTTTACGACTGCATCCAGTGGATGAAGCTGCGAGATATGGTCAAGGACGACGTGCTCCGCGACCAGGTTGCGGCTATATCCTGCGGATTGTACGGCGGTCAGGCGGTCCTGGATCTTGATTATGCAGAGGATTCCAACGCCGATGCCGACGCCAATTTCGTCATGACTGGATCTGGCGGCATTGTCGAAGTGCAAGGCACCGCCGAAACGGTTCCCTTCAGCCAGGACAGTTTCGACAATCTCATGGCATTGGCCAAGAAGGGCATCGGCGAATTGGTCGAATTGCAGAAGTTAACGGTGTCGTGATGCTCTCGGAGAGTTCCCCGGAACCGCTTCAAGCGGGCAGTATCCTCGAAACCATTCTTTATGCCGAGGACATTGACGCTGCGGAACTCTTCTATCGCGACATTCTAGGGCTGGAAGTCTACGCACGCGCGCCAACACGCCAGGTGTTCTTCAAGCTGGATGGCCAGATGCTACTGATCTTCAATCCAGCTGAGACAGCAGTGCCCCCGCAACCCGATGCAAAGTTACCGGTTCCCCCGCACGGCACGACCGGTAACGGCCACGTATGTTTCGCCGCGACAGCAAGCGAAATCGTTCGCTGGAAGGCGCATCTTGAGGGGCATGGCATCGCAATTGAGGCCGATTTCAAATGGCCGTCGGGCGGACGTTCCATTTATTTCCGCGACCCTGCAGGAAATTGTCTCGAATTCGCCGAGCCCAACATATGGGGGTTTAAAGTTTGATGCCGCAACCTCTCCAATCCGGCTCGCGTCTCGTCGTCGCCAGCCACAACCCTGGCAAGGCCTGGGAGATACAGCAGCTTATTGCTCCCTATGGCCTGGAAGCTATCTCTGCAGCAGTATTGAAGCTCGCTGAACCTGAAGAGACCGAAACGACATTCGTGGGCAATGCACGACTCAAGGCGGTCGCGGCAGCCAAGGCAACAGGATTGCCGGCCCTGGCCGATGATTCAGGGCTCCAGGTCGAAGTGCTGAACGGAGCACCCGGTATCTATTCGGCGCGCTGGGCGGGACCAAAGAAAGACTTTTCAATTGCCATGCAGAAGGTGGCGGATGAAGTCACCATGCGCGGCGGCTGGGAGGGTGCTGGCCCGCGTGCAAATTTCATCTCCGTGCTTTGCTTGGCTTGGCCGGATGGTGCCAGCGAGGTCTTTGAGGGCAAGGTTTTCGGGCATCTCGTCTGGCCTCCTCGGGGCGGTAATGGTTTCGGATATGATCCCATGTTCCAGCCCGATGGCGCAGAAGAGACATTTGGAGAGATGCAACCCGAAGACAAGTACGCAATCTCGCATCGCACACGAGCATTCGCTGCATTTAAGTCAAACTGTCTGGCAGGTCTTACGAAGGTAAAGTCGCAACCCTCGCGTGCCGAAGTGCTCGAAGGCCTCAAAGCGGCAGCCGCCAACCTGTCAACGCAATCCGAGCTTGCAGCTTTCGTTGCCAACCTGGCCGCAGACGTTGCGGCCCATCCCAGCGAGGCCGATTCCACGGGCCCTGCACTGCGACGCATTAGCACATGGCTGGAATCGGAACATCTCGATGACGAAACGTGTTGGCGCTTGGTCGCCAAGGCTTTGCTTGTGGCAACGCAACG
>JBKEAX010000578.1:0-3338 GCA_047972825.1 Hyphomicrobiaceae bacterium
GTTCAATTCAGTTGATGCGTAGCTTGACCTGACAGGGATGGCACCGGCGCGGGAATTGGCGCTGAATGTGCGGCACGAGGTGGAGGCTCATACATGGACACAGGAACGTCCATTCGCGACATGCTTGCCGGTTTTGGCAACATCGACAGTGCCCAGCTCATTTCGTATCTTCCGTTCGCAATACTGTTGCTGACCGTTGGATTTTTCGTCCGACGCATCTGGCAACGCATGACCAATACGATCGAGGACACGATCTTCTCGAACTGGCGTCTTGCTTTGCTCGCGGCCACCGGCCTCGTCCTGTCGCTCGCCTCGGGTTGGACCACCTGGGACGGCATGCGCAACTTCACCAACGAGCCAACCCTGTCGCTGATGATAACGTTCGGCATTCAGGGCGTCATGCTGATCGTCGCCTGGCTTATCGGCGAGAGCTTTGCCACCGGCATGAGAGTTCGCGCAGGTGGCGGAACGGGTGGATGGGACCTTGTCGTTGCTGCGCTATTCTCGATCCTGGCTCTTGTTGCGATAACGATGTGGTACGGCCAGAGTGCGGCGAGTGCTGGGGTTGCACCGGCCAACTGGTTTGATTCAGAGACTGCGCGCACGATCAAGAATTTTTCTATCTTCGGCGCGATCACCGCTCTCGTTCTGGCTTTCATCATCGCTGCCACCAAGAGCGACGTGGGCGCCAACTACGTGCAAAGCGCGCGATTGATCTTCAAGAATTCCATGTTGTGGCTGATGTTCCTCGCCACCATGGCAACGTCGGTGTTCTTCTCGTTCGACTCGCTTTTCTCAACCATATTCCCGGCTGATGAGAGAAAACGCGCTGCCGAAATCCGCGCCACCAATGAGGTTGCCAGGGTTGTGTCCGACATCGGGGTCCTTGCCTCCAAACGCCGGCTGGAGGAAGCGCGCGCGCTGTTCCAAGCCCCGGCGTGGAACGATTATGAAAATGAACTCGACAAGGTGGCGATGCTCGCTCGCGAAGCGCCGGACAAGATCCGCGCTCAGATTTCGCAGGAGCTGGAAGCACAAAAGAGCCGCATAGCCGAACTGGAGGAAAAACGCGCTACCGCCACTGGGGGCCAAGCCGGCCTGCAAACGCGCAAGAACCAACTGACCGAAGAGTTATCGCGTCTCCAGGGCGAGCGGCCTGAAGCAACCTCTGCTGCCAACGCCCAGAAGATGGTGGTCTCCGAAATCCAACGGCGCCTGGATGAACAGCGCACCAAGGTGCTTGCAGAGGAAAAAGGCGTTGAAGGCTCGGGCAAAGTCGGGCGCGGGCAGTTCTGGCGCGCAGCCAAAGCCGAAGAGCAAAAGGTGCGCGCAGAGTTACAGGTGGCCGAAGAGCGTATGCGCAGCCCCTCCGAGAGGGTGGCGGCAATCGATAAGCGTATCGCCCAGATCAAAGCAGAGTTGGCGCAGATTGATGGAGATCTGGCCAAACTGAAGGGGGAAGCCGATACCGCCGCGCAAATGATCTCTGTTGCGAGGGAAGGGAGTGCCGCTGAAAATAGCGATCGTTTCGACCCTTCAGCTGGTGTTGCCTCGCTCGCGCGGCAACGCCAGGCCTTCCGCCAGAAGCCCGACCGGGCAACACTGGCTGCAATCCAGGGCCAGTGTGCGGCGTTGGTTGGGGCGGCGCTCAAGGTGGATAGCCTGCGAGAAGCTGCCGCTGCCATAGAATGCAATCCGAAGCAGGCCACCGAAGCCGCCGCACGTGTTTTTGCGCTCAATGCCGGGCTTGATGCATTTTCACAGCATTGCGCCGGCGGTGAGCACCTGCCAGCCAATGGCAGCACTGACGCCTTGCTTGAGTTTGGCCGGCGCTGCCTTCAGGACTCCGGCCTTGCAAGCGCTGACACAACAGAACTTGGCGCGGCACTTTCCCGGATCGATCTCAACCGTGACGACAAGGCCCACCGGTTCGTCGTGACCTGGAACGCTTTCCAGGATGGGAACCGGCTTGCCTACCTGGCTCTGACCATCGCTATTGCCATCGACTCGCTTGTTTTCATGTCGGGACTGTTTGGTGCCAACGCGGTTCGCTCCCCACTGTCGGATGTGCCTTCGCTGAAGGCGCGCTCCGCACAGCAGCTTGAAGCGATCATCGAAAACGCGCTGCTGCCTGATACGTTCGCGAATGCCGATGCCGTTCTGGCTGCGATGCAGCCGATCACTCCGCTGGAGGGATATACACAGGAGGTGATTGTTCCGCCCGACGAGACCATCAACCGAAATCGTGTTCTCAAGGTACTCAACGCGGCCGCAACTATTGGCGCGGTCCATCGCGACGTCAACCGGCCGGAACGTTACCTGGTCCGACCTGAGTTGTTTGAATTTCTTTCGACCGTTGCAAAGCGTTCGTTTGAGGCCGACAAGGAAAACGTCAAGCTTGCCGAACTGAAGCAGGTCGTCTCAGTCGCGCTTCAGCCAGACATCGGGCGCAATGCGGAAATTGTGTTGAACAACATGATGCCGATCAACGAGGCACATGGATTTTCATCGCAGATACGGCTTAGCCACGTCGCTTCAGAAGAACTTTCGGTGGTGCGCAAGGTTTTGAACGCAGGCGCTACGCTGCAATACGTGCAACACCATGAACCCAAGCGGACCGACAATTCCGATCAGCCTGATGACCTCTATTTCGTCCACGGGCAACTGTACAAAACCATCGCCCTGCTATCAGCAGCCTACCCGCGGCCAGCAGCCGAGCCAGCCCTGCCAACACGGCCAGACGCACCCGCTATAGCCGGGCCATCGCGTGGACCGATCGACGGCGGCAATTTGGGCTCAGGTGCCAGGCCGCCAGATGCGAAAGCACCTCCACCCCGGATTGCGCGCCCGCCGGAAAGCACGCGGTCTCCACATCGTCAATTGACGCAGGCGCCGCTATCACAGCAGGAGCGCGAACATTACGAAGCCCTGTTTGAAGACGAACTGCTCGGTGCGCTTGGCCTCAATAGCCGCACCGTGGCTGCGCGCTTTGCCGGAGAAGGCGTGCAAGAAGCCGCTATCAGCGTTTGGCGGGAACTACAGCGCCATGCCGCTGCCAACCACGACTTGGGACAGCTGCTTCGCCAGCATCAGGGCGACCAGGAGAACCTTCTCGATGCGACCTATCAGTCGCTCAAGCACGGTACACAAGGCGACCAGCGCAAAAGCAACTTGCTTGATGCCTGCGATCACCACATCCGCGAGGCTTTGCCGGCATTGATGCTGTTTCCAGAAACCGGTCTCGTGCGCTACCTGATCGAAGAACTTGAACTGGCTGCGGGCCCTGATGACGGCCAGCGCCCTGAGGAACACACCCTTCAGGAACAACTTCGCCAAGT
>JBKEAX010000360.1:0-4225 GCA_047972825.1 Hyphomicrobiaceae bacterium
ACTGGTGCGGTTTCAGTTTCGTGGCCTGATGGTTTGGAGGCCAAGGCAGGGGCTTACTTCGTCGGTCTTTCGGGGGCACCCATTCGGCAGGTAACTCTCGTGCCACTTAGCCGGCTTCCACCAACCGACGATACGCTGCGCGTTCTGCACGCAAATGGCTGTCGCGACCAGATGAAGGCGTGGATTATCAGCCAGGGTTTCTAGAGCATGTTTAGCCGAAGTGTGCAGCGGTTCGGCGTGAAAAACTTGGCTCAAGAAAAGAGCATGTTTAGCCGAAGTGTGCAGCGGTTCGGCGTGAAAAACTTGGCTCAAGCAAAGAGCATGTTTAGCCGAAGTGTGGTGCGGTCGGGCCGTGAAGAACATGCTTTAATTATTCGGCGGCGCTGCTGCTGGTATGGCCCGCAGCCGCATCAAAGGTCAGCAGCAGGTCGGCGCGCTGCCGGCGAGCCCTGGCCATCGCATCATGCTTGACCATGCCATAGCCGCGAATGGTTTCCGGCCAGCCGGCGAATGCGACGGCTTCGGCATGCGATGCAGGCGTCAATAGCGATCCAATTCGATCCAGATCCGTTTCATAATCAGCAACCAACCGGCGCTCACCCTGTCGCTCATCAGTCCAACCGAATAGATCGAACCGCGTGCCCCGCAGCCGTTTGCCCTGTGCAAGAAGGCGCAGTAGTGGCAAAATCCAGGGGCCAAATCGCCGCTTCGACGGCCGGCCAGTCTCGGGATCAACGCGGGCGAATAGTGGTGGCGCAAGGTAGATGTGGATTGCTTCCACATCTGTAAAATTGTCTGCTATCTCGCGCTTGAACTGCGGATCGGTATAAAGCCTGGCCACCTCGTACTCGTCTTTCACGGCGAGAAGTCTGTGATAGGCGCGCGCAACGGTCTCGGTGAGTGACGTTGAACCCGGGAAAGCCTTGTCCTCGGCCCTTTGAATTGACCGGACCCGCTTTTGAAATTGCATCGCAAGCGCGTTGTCCTGATACGCGGCCAGGTCAGCAGCCCGGCTCTCTATCAGGTTGTCTAGCGCATGGGGCTGCTTTCCCTCATGCCTGTCTGGAACATGCGTGTGGTCTTTACCTGTAAGTGCTGCAATCTCACCGGGATCATGGATTGCCATGCGGCCGAGACGGAACGCACCAATGTTTTCGGCAACATCGATGCCGTTGACGGCAATCGCCGTCTCCACGTCCTGGGAAGACAGCGGAAGCAGACCTTTCTGGTAGGCCGCTCCGACAAGCAGCATATTGGCATAGATCGCGTCGCCGAGCAGTGCCATGGCAATGCCGTGGGCATCGAGCAGTTCGAATGAGCCTGTGCCCGCACGCCGGGTTATGGTGGCAACAAGCTCGCGGCTAGGCGTTGTCAGGTCCGGCGAACGGGTAAAGTCGCCACTGGTTGCGGCGTGACTGGAAACGATCAGCGAGCTATGTCCGGGCGCCGCCATCTCAAGTACCTTGTTGGAGGCTGTTACGACAAGATCCCCGCCCAGCACCACGTCAGCCCCTTCAATACCGATGCGGATTGCATGAATGAGGCCGGCAGAGCGGGCGAAACGCATGTGACAGACCACTGGACCGCCTTTCTGTGCAATGCCAGTTACGTCTATCGCACCAAAACCGATGCCGGCAATGTGGGCGGCTTGTCCGAGCACGGCCGTGACGGTAACAACGCCGGTGCCTCCGATGCCGGTTGCGATCATCGACAACGGTTTATCAAGGTGCGCGCGCTTGGGCTCGGGTAGGTGAAGGGGCAGGTTGTTGATCGTGGCCCGGCTGCGTTTTCGTGGTGTTGCCCCCACCAACGTAAAGAAACTTGGGCACAGGCCGTTCGTACAGGAAAGATCCTTGTTGCAGGCGGATTGATCTATAGCGCGCTTGCGCCCGAACTCCGTGTCGAGCGGATTGATGGCAATGCAATTGGAAACCACGCCGCAGTCGCCACAGCCTTCGCAAACGCGTGGATTGATGGCGATGCGGTGGTTGGGATTAGGCGCGGTGCCACGTTTGCGTCGCCGGCGCAGCTCTGCTGCACAGGTCTGGTCGTAGATCAGCACAGTAACGCCATTGATGGCGGCGAGGTCTTTTTGAATGATGTCGAGTGCTTCGCGCGCATGCACAGTGACGGCCTTGGGGAATGACTGCGCGTGATATTTTTCCGGCGCATCAGAGACGACAGCTACGCGCGCGGCTCCTTCGTCGACGAGCTGCCGCGCCATCTGCTCAAGGCTCATGCCGCCATCCAGATGCTGACCTCCGGTCATGGCAACAGCGTCGTTGAACAGCAGCTTGTAAGTCATGGTGACGCCGGAGGCGATCGCCGCGCGCATTGCTAGCGAGCCTGAGTGGACATATGTGCCATCGCCTATGTTCTGGTAGATGTGGTGGCGTTTCGAGAACGGCGCCTCGCCGATCCAGTTGGCTCCTTCCGCACCCATCTGCGTGAAGCCTTCAGTGTCGCGGTCCATCCACTGCACCATGTAGTGGCAGCCTATGCCTGCATAGGCACGTTCGCCCTTTGGCACCCGTGTCGACGTGTTGTGCGGGCAGCCCGCGCAGAAATAGGCTCGCCGTTGCATGGCTTCCGGTGCGGTCGGACGGCGGCCCTCAGCTTCGGCCAGTTCTTGCGTGCGCCTGCCCAGTTTCGCATCACCACGAACGTCAGCCAGGCGGGCTCCAATGGCAATGGCCACATGCAGGGGATCCAGTGCGCCCGATGCCGGAAAGAGCGGGGCACCATTTTCGTCGGTCTTGCCAATGACACGAGGCCGCTGGTCCAGATCGTAGAGAAGTTCCTTGACCTGGGCTTCGATCAGCGCGCGCTTTTCTTCAACAACGATGATGGTGTCGAGACCTGCTGCAAACCGTTTCAGACCTTCAGGTTCCAGCGGCCATACCAGCGCGGGTTTATAGAGTCTCAGCCCGAGTTGGGTCGCGCGTTCGTCACCGACGCCGAGCATGTCGAGTGCCTGGCGGGCATCCGCGTAGCTCTTGCCTGCGGCTATAACTCCGAGACGCGGTGTGTCACCGCCATCAAGAACAATTCGGTCGAGTAAATTGGCACGGGTGAAGGCATGGATGGCATCGCGCTTGTGAGCATGCCAGCGCTCTTCCTTGGCAAGCGGAGGGTCATTCAGTCGGATGTTGAGCCCGCCCGGTGGCATGCGAAACGCATCATTCGCCGGCACCTCTACCGTAATACGGTTCGGCGCGCCATCGACAACGGCGGTGCTCTCGACATTGTCTTTCACGCACTTGATGCCGACCCACGTTCCCGCGTATCGCGACAGTGCAATGCCGTAGATTCCCAGATCAATCAGATCCTGCACCCCGGCGGGATTGAGAATCGGTATCATCGCATCAACAAACGCAAATTCAGACTGGTGCGCTGATGTTGAGCTTTCGCAGATGTGGTCATCGCCCATCAGCGCAATGACCCCGCCGTGCTTCGAGGTTCCAGCGTGGTTGGCGTGTCGCAGCGCATCTCCAGAGCGATCTACGCCAGGACCTTTGCCGTACCAGACGCCGAACACGCCATCAAACTTGCCTTCTCCTCTCAATTCCGCCTGCTGCGAACCCCACAGGGCAGTTGCCGCGAGGTCCTCGTTGATGGCTGGTTGGAACAGAATGTCTGCAGCAGGCACGCGCTCACCGGCCAGGGCAAACGCGCTTTCGAGTGTGGCAATGGGCGATCCGCGATAGCCGGTCACGTAGCCGGCAGTATTGAGCCCGGCAGCCTCATCGCGTGCTTTCTGCATCAGCACCAGGCGCACAATGGCCTGCATGCCGTTCAAAAGTTGATCGGCCTTCTTGAGATCGAACCGGTCTGCAAGTTGTGGCATTGGCGTCATTAACGTTGCCTCCAGCCGGATCCGCTCAAGGCGGTTGTCAGCAAAAGTGCGATGATTGCAAAAACAACCTGTCACGCTTGCCCCAGGCATGCAATCCAAAGCGCAAGAGCGCCGAGCGGCAATTGTGAACCATTCTGCCGGGCGCCCTAATGCATGTCGCGCAAAAGTGTGCAGCGGTTTTGCGATAACGGCATGCACAAAATCAAGGACTTAAAGTGTGATGAGTGAATCTCATAATTCACGACACGCTTTAAAGCAGGAAAACCCCGGTGCGAGGCCGGGGTTTTCAAGAAACTATAACGTTCCGGTTAGGCGAGCGCGTCGACCTTGCCGAATTTTTCGGCCAGAAGATAATAGAAGGTGACACGT
>JBKEAX010000618.1:0-2419 GCA_047972825.1 Hyphomicrobiaceae bacterium
GATTACGACTACGGGAACCGGGGCTGAGAAAGCCAACCCGGTGAGAGCAACACAAGATCAATGCAAGTTGAGCAAGTTGCGGCCTGTCACAGCGACCTGCAGGAAACCGGTTTGAGACTACTGGCCTGTCGCGCCAAAATTGAAACATAGCCGCAACC
Source organism: Hyphomicrobiaceae bacterium (assembly GCA_047972825.1). Taxonomy (GTDB): domain Bacteria; phylum Pseudomonadota; class Alphaproteobacteria; order Rhizobiales; family Hyphomicrobiaceae; genus JAEUMD01. The sequence continues at coordinate 159 of JBKEAX010000618.1, forward strand.
GCATACAATTTTGGCGCGACATGAAGGCCACTAGCAAAATCATTGGCTTAGTGTGGCGTTTGTCGCGCCTTACTTGATACCCAGCGTGCCGTAACATCGATCAACTAGAGCATGTTCAGCCGAAGTGTATGCGGTTCGGCGTGAAGAACATGCTCAAAACAAAAGAAAATAGAGCGCGTTCGCGATTCCGTGAAAAGTGAACGTGATCTAAGGCGCGACGCCACACTACGAAAGTTCTCCACGATCCACGCGGCGGGAGAATTCCGTCTGCCCACCCGCCGACAAAATGCGGGCCTGTTCGACCCAATTTTCGCGTTCAATGCGGCCGCGGAAATCCAACACCTCGCTTACGTGCGCAATGTCGTCAGCGGTCCAGTTGGCGATTTGTTCATAGGCGGTTATGCCGAGTGAATTGAGTTTTTTCTCGATCAGCACGCCAACACCTCGGATGCGCTTCAGGTCGTCGACCATGTCGCTTTGCCCGCCGAGGCTGGGAGAAGGCCGCAGTGCCGCGGAGCGGACCGAACGCAGACCTGCCACATCCTTGCGCGGTCGTCCGGTTTCACCAGATGCTGCATCTGGGGCGGGCGCGTGCTCTTCGGCCTGTGGGGTGTCTTCAGTTGCTTCCGTTTCCTCCGGCACCTGGTCGGTTTCAGGCCCCCGGTTTTCGCGCATGGCGTCAGCTAGCCGTGCTGGTCTGGTGGCTGGCGGCGCGACCTCCTCAGGCGTCACCGCTTCAGGTTTTGACAGTGGTGCTTCTGTTGCTGGTTCGGGCTCCTGCTGATCCGCCACAACGTCAACGTCACCGCGATCAGATCCAACAGTTGTTTCCGCTTGAACTTCGTCGGCTTGGACATCTACCTGGTCGGTTTGCGCAGGCGCCGTTTCCATCGTCTCTTGCACAGATGGCTCTGCTGCAGATGCAGGCGGCGAAACGGGCGTCACAGGTTCGGCTGGTGTTTCAACGGATTCAGCTTGCGAAGATTGAACTGCAGATTCAGCTGTTGGTGGCGGCTTGGGCTGCTCAACGATCGGTGCGATTTTCGGGCGTGGCGCACGCACAACGCGCATGTCCGATGCAGCCTGTCCGCGGCTTGCTGAGGCCGAGGCTGCGGCGATAGCAATCGCTGCGGCATTTGCCATCATGCTTGGTGTTGACGACGATCCAGCCGGAGGCGCAGGCGGTGGAGACAAAGCGGGAGCCGTTGCCATGGGGGCAGGCCCGCGCGATGGCTGAGCGACGGCAGTCGGCGTGGCTCCGACTTTTTCTCCGCGCAGCACACGACGGGCATGGTCAGTCAAGGTTCCGTCCGCCAGCAGCGTGGCCTGCTCAATCCAGTTTTCCCGCTCAACGCGAGACGTCTCGCCCAGGGCACTGTTGACCGCGTCGACATCACCTCGCAGCCATCTGGCAATTTCGCTGAAACGCCACACTCCAAGACCGTTCAGCACTCGCTCAGCCCCAGCGTCTATACCGCGCACGAGCTTAAGATCCTGCCGGTCTGTCGGCATCAATGCCGGTGCACGAACCTCGGTGCTAACACCTGCCATACCTCCGCTTGCAGCGACCGGAGATTGAGAAGGTTGATCGGCCGGCGGTGGCACGACATCTGGAGTGACAGGGGCTACGTGTTCGGGTGTCTCCCGACTTTCAGTTTCAGGTGGATGAGACGCAGGAGCAGTACTGCGAACGGTACGAGCGGTAAATGCCACGGCAGCGGCAGCCGCTGCTGCGGCCGCTGCAACGGCATCATCAGTTTTGCGGCGCGCAGGTCCTGGACGCGATTCAGGTTCTGGCTGGGAGACCTGTTCGGGTTCAGCAACAGCCTCCGGTTCCGACACAGGCTCACTCAAGCCTTCAGGTGCTACCTCATCGTGTTGATGAGGAATTACGTATTCGTGTTCAGTCTCTGGTACGTGAGTGGGCTTTTGACCGGCAGGCCGCTCGTCATAAGTTTCATAGTCCTGCACCGGCCGAGAAGCAGCGTGTTCCTCAGCTTGAGGCGAATGAACTTGGGCATCAACACCTTGCGCGTCATCGGCGAGCGCCCCAACGCCTGACAAGGCCCTTTCGAAACGTGTGGTGTCGGCCAATCTATCTGGTGTTTCGACATATTCGATGCGGGGTTGCACCGGTATAGGCTGGGATCTTGGCACTCCGATTGCCGTACCGGCGGCGACCGCTCCGGAAGCCGCCACACCGCTCATTACGGCATCTGAGGAACGCATCTGTCGCGTCGTGGCGGTTGAGAAGACCATTC
>JBKEAX010000367.1:0-5501 GCA_047972825.1 Hyphomicrobiaceae bacterium
CGACAGAAAGCCCGCCAGGAATTGAAACAATCTGGAGCGACGGTGTATCTTTCTTGGCCAACACCGCATTGGTGCAATAGGTCAGGAACACGTCAGCCTTGTTCTCTGACATGACCCAGCCGTATTGATTGCGGCCCTCAGGCGCTTTTGCCGTTGCCGGACCACCTGTCAGTTTTAAAGCTTTTGCTTCCAGTATCGTCTTTGCGCCAGCCTTGATCGCATCGGCTTTTCCAAAAAGCGCAAACGCATAGTCTCCAGATGGATCCGCCTTGGGCGTCGATGTACCAACGCGCACCTTTTCATCAAGCATCACATCAAGCAATGTTTCGGGTGAAACGCTGATGCCTTCCTGCGCGATGGCGCACAATTGGTTGCGTGCGAACATGCGCACATTGGTGGCCGCGCGGCCTGCCTCGGCCAATGTCTGAGGATGCTTCATGTTGGCGGACGCAAAGACATGCGCAGGCTCGCCCTTCTCAATGCGGCCCCGCAAAAGTCCCGACGCGGCAAATACAGTATTGACGCTGTGCTTGCCTGGGGTTTCAGCCTCGAAGGCGCGCGCAACGTCTGTTAATGCAGCCTTGAGGCTGCCAGCGGCATAGAGGTTCAGGGTATCAGCATGTGCGGCTGGGGTAATGATCATAGCAAGAAAAGCCAAACAGAAAAAAACGAGGTGCATACTTCAGCTCCGATATGTGTGTCGGGTTGATGTGTGACGGTTCACCTTCCAACCCACCTACGCGGCAAGCGTTAACATGATCTAATGTAGAACACTATCTGGCTTCGAAGCATGTCGTTTTGCAAGTTTTTGGATTGCGAGCCTATACGTCTGCGCCGTCTGAACCACCCCGACCACCCCGCCGGGGACACCACTGCTCGCGCTGAGATGCAACCGTCGTACATTGCCATGGCGCTGGAATTGGCGATAACAACTTCAACTGACAGCCGCCTGTGCAGGGTCATTCTGTTCCAGTTCTGCAAGCTCTGCATCAGTGAATACGCGCGAACGCGTCAAGAAGCGAACACCTTCAGGAGCCTCAAGCGAAAAGCCTGAACCGCGGCCCTTGACCACATCAATAATCAGATGGGTGTGCCGCCAGTATTCGAACTGTGAACTGCTCATGAAGAAGGGAACACCATCGAGTTCGCCAAGCTGAACATCCTGTCCGCCAACGCGAAAGTCACCAGCGGGGTAACACATCGGCGAAGAACCGTCGCAACAGCCCCCGGATTGATGAAACAACAGCGGACCGTGCCGGTTGGCCAGCGTTGCAATGAGCGCCAGTGCTTGCGGCGTTGCAGAGACCCGTTGCACCATCTGCAGCCTCGTCATGTCTTTGCGGTGGTTTCACAAAGCGGCACGCGATCTCCATCGCGTGCCGCTGACACTTACACAGATTTCCACTTGCATTCATGCATTAGAAGAAACCGAGCGCTTTCGGGCTGTAGCTCACCAGCATGTTCTTCGTCTGCTGGTAGTGATCGAGCATCATTTTGTGGTTTTCGCGACCGATACCCGACTGCTTGTAGCCACCGAATGCCGCGTGCGCCGGATAGACATGATAGCAATTGGTCCACACCCGTCCGGCCTGGATCGCGCGGCCAAAGCGGTAAGCGCGTGTACCGTTGCGCGTCCATATTCCCGCACCCAGGCCATAGAGCGAATCGTTGGCAATGCTGAGCGCCTCGTCATCGTCTTTGAATTTGGTCAGCGCCAGCACTGGGCCGAATATCTCCTCCTGGAACACACGCATCTTGTTGTGGCCTTCCAGAACCGTCGGCTTGACGAAGTAGCCGTCCGCGACCTCACCATCGAGAACGTTTCGTCCACCACCAGTCAGTACATTGGCGCCTTCCTGCTTGCCAATATCGATGTAGGAGAGGATCTTTTCCATTTGATCGTTGGAAGCCTGCGCGCCGATCATGGTGGCAGTGTCGAGCGGATGCCCCTGACGGATCTTCTCGACGCGTGCAATGGCCCGCTCAACAAAACGATCATAGATCGACTCATGCACCAGAGCGCGCGATGGGCACGTGCACACCTCGCCCTGGTTGAGGGCAAACATGGCAAAGCCCTCAAGCGCTTTGTCGAAGAACTCGTCATCGGCGTCAGCGACATCAGCAAAGAAGATGTTGGGCGATTTGCCACCAAGCTCCAGCGTTACGGGGATGATGTTTTCGGAAGCGTATTGCATGATGAGACGGCCAGTCGTTGTCTCACCGGTGAACGCAACCTTGGAAATGCGTTTGTTGCTGGCGAGGGGCTTACCTGCCTCGACACCAAAACCGTTGACGACGTTGAGAACACCCGGCGGTAAAATATCGCCGATCAGATCCATCACCACCAGGATGCCCATGGGCGTTTGCTCGGCGGGTTTCAGCACAATGCAATTGCCCGCGGCCAATGCTGGCGCCAACTTCCACGCCGCCATCAGGATCGGGAAGTTCCAGGGAATGATCTGGCCCACGACTCCGAGCGGTTCATGGAAATGGTAGGCGACGGTGTCGTGGTCGATCTCAGAAATGCCGCCTTCCTGCGCGCGGATGCAGCCAGCGAAATAACGGAAGTGGTCGATAGCGAGCGGTATGTCAGCCGCCATCGTCTCGCGGATCGGCTTACCGTTGTCGAGCGTCTCGACCGTTGCGACGAGCTTGAGGTTGGCTTCCAGCTTGTCGGCGATCTTGAGCAAAACGGCGGCGCGGTCTGCCGGTGAAGTGCGCGCCCAACCATCCTTGGCCTTGTGGGCAGCATCAAGCGCCAGCTCGATGTCTTCAGCCGTGGAGCGCGCGACATCACAGATCGGCTTGCCCGTCACCGGCGTCAGGTTGCTGAAATATTGACCTTTCACTGGCGCTACCCATTGACCACCAATGAAATTGTCATAGCGAGGGCGAATGCGGACCTGGCCGCCTAGCTCGGCGAGCGTCTTTTCAATCATGGTCTTCTCCCTGAGGTTGTGAGTTTTTGCCACTCACCTGTGCTTAAATGAATATAGCACTACCCATATTTAAACGGATATAGTTTTGGTGCCATTGCCAATAGGTGCAACGTTGGCGGCCGACCCAAAAACTATATGTCCAGCGCAAGCTGGGATTGCTTGTCTGGCAGGTGCAGCGGCATGAAATATTGTTGAATTTCAAGTGAGCACAACCCATCAGGCCAGCAAACTTGGTCGTCATGATGGGCCCTAGCCGAGGTCAAATATGCGGCCTCATGGCGATTGGTTCTGGACATTATAACGCTGTCTTACATGGCTGCATTCGGCTGCATTTAAACGCAGAGTTTCCGCTTTGGCGATCTACATGCCTGACCTATCCTGCGGCGGAAATAGCTTTATTTGTAGCGACCTATTTTATTTGTAGCGACCCAAATGTCAGAGTCCGGCTCAATTTTAAGTCTTGCGCTTGGCCTCGTGGTTTCAGGCGATCCAGAGCTTTGGAGCATCATCGCTCTTTCGCTCCGCGTCTCGCTGACTGCAGTTTTCTTGGCTTGTCTGATCGGTTTGCCACTTGGCGCATTTCTGGCCGTCGTCAGGTTTCCCGGCCGCAGCCCGGTGGTTGCATTGCTCAACGCCTTTATGGGGCTGCCGCCGGTGGTCGTGGGCCTGTTCGTTTATCTGATGCTATCGCGCTCGGGGCCGCTAGGCGTACTCGGTCTGCTTTACACGCCAAACGCCATGATCATTGCGCAGACGATACTGGTCACACCGCTCATAGCCGCACTCGCTCGTCAATCCATGTCCGACTTGCATGGAGAATATGAGGAACTGTTCCGCTCCCTTGGCCTATCCACGCGCCAAACCATCGGCGCGTTGATTTGGGATGGTCGCTACAGTCTTTCCACTGCCGCACTTGCCGGGTTTGGCCGCGCCATTGCCGAGGTCGGCGCCGTCATCATTGTCGGTGGCAATATCGAACACGTCACACGCGTCATGACGACGGCGATCGCACTGGAGACTTCCAAGGGCGATCTGGCACTAGCGATGGCATTGGGGTTGATCTTGATAACGATTGCGCTGCTGGTGAACATCGCCGTTCTGTCTCTCAACCGTACCGCCAAGAGGCTTGCCTATGCTTAAGCCTCCAGAGCTTGCTCACGATGGCGTCACTGTAGCATCATCACTGTTTCCGTTGATCACTTCGGAGCTTACGTTTGCGAACGGCAACCGCACGCTCATCGACAAACTTTCAATTACGCTGGACGGCCGCGGCATTACTGCTGTGATGGGTGCCAATGGAGCAGGCAAGAGCCTGCTCCTGCGCCTCCTCCACGGACTTCTGACACCCTCAGCGGGAACAATCCACTGGGGTGGGCAACCGTTGGACGATGCCATTCGCACACGTCAGGCCATGGTGTTCCAGCGCCCGACGATGCTGCGCCGCTCCGCTGCCGACAATCTTGCATTCGCCCTCAACAGCTTGTCGCGATCAAAACGCAAACAGCGTGTTGCTGAGCTTATCGCGGAGGCGAAACTGGAACACGCCGCCACAACGCCCGCACGGCTTTTGTCCGGAGGCGAACAACAGCGCCTCGCCATCGCGCGGGCTCGTGCATGCGAACCTGAACTTCTGTTCCTGGACGAACCCGCTGCCAGTCTAGACCCTGCCGCCGCTCATGCCGTGGAAGACTTCATCCGCGACATCCATAACGACGGCATCAAGGTGATACTCGTCACACACGATGTTGGGCAGGCGAAGCGTTTGGCCGATGACGTCTTGTTCCTGCATCGTGGTCGCGTCGCCGAACAAGCACCCGCAGACGTGTTTTTCGATCACCCCAAGTCGGAAGCTGCCGGCGCCTATCTTGAGGGGCGGCTGGCGCTCTAGTTCCTTCAGACATTGCTACCGGCATCGCACGGTGCGTGTCTGCTCATAACCTGCCCAAACCAATCACACGCACCAAAAGGGAGACTTAAAAACATGAAACGCCTGCTCACCCCGCTCGCAGTCTTGGCCCTGGCGGCAACCGCCCCATTGCCGGCCCAGGCTGAAGACCCCTTCATTGTTGTCCAGTCAACGACATCGACACAGAATTCCGGCCTGCTGAACTACATCCTGCCGATGTTCAAGAAAAAAACCGGCGTCGAAGTGCGTGTTGTGGCTGTCGGCACCGGACAGGCCATCAAGAATGCAGCCAATGGCGACGGCGATGTGCTGCTTGTCCACGCCAAATCAGCTGAGGAGAAGTTCGTTGCTGACGGCCAAGGCGTGAAGCGCTTTGACGTAATGTATAACGACTTCGTAATTGTTGGCCCAAAGAGTGATCCTGCGAAAATTTCAGGTGGCAAGGATGCGTCTGCAGCGTTCAAGGCCATTGCCGAGGCAAAAGCGCCATTTGCATCGCGTGGCGATGACTCTGGAACTCACAAGGCCGAAAAGCGCCACTGGAAAGCGGCCGGCGTCGACATCGACAAGGCCTCGGGTGACTGGTATCGCTCAACCGGTTCGGGCATGGGAGCCACACTCAACACGGCCGCAGGCATGAACGCCTACGCTCTGAC
>JBKEAX010000387.1:0-2988 GCA_047972825.1 Hyphomicrobiaceae bacterium
ATCTTTATTGGACCGATCGCGGTGATCTACCCGGTGGCAATTCGGTTTGCCGAGCGGCCATTGCTAGTGACGGCACAGTCGCCAAGACATTCGACGTATTGCATGATGGCTTGGGAGAAGCGATTGGCTTGGTTGTGGACCGCAACGACAAGCGCATCTATGCGACATCATTGGACGGTGCGCTTTACAGAATGGGTTTTGACGGTAGCGGCCTTGAGAAGCTCAACACGTTTAAAAATCTGACCGGCCTGTCGAAGGTTCCACAAACGGCGGCGTAGATGCCAGAACCAAAGCAAGCAACCAACATTCGGTCGATGAGCCGCACAAGACAATGACCTGACAATCTGGTCAACGGCTCATTGGCGAAACGCCACCAGCGTCGCGTACACACGCCATGCGATAAACGCCGATCCCCGTTCAGCCCTGCTGGCGTGGGTCGGCCGCATCATCGATTTGCATCTCGATCTTGTTTTTTCCGCCCCATGTATCCTTGCGCAACTTGCCAGCGACGTGCAACGGCATGCCGCCTGCCCCCATAAGCAGTTCCCCCAGCGGCTGCCCCGCAGCGCGGAATGCAATGGCATCCACGCGCGATCCATCGGCGGCCTCCAGGACGCAGCGCACGTGGGCACCCCCAACGACCTTGGCAAAGCGAACGCGATGAGATGGAAATGCAAAGCGCGGCTGCGGGTTTTCCTGCCCGTAGGGACCTGCGCGCTCAAGCAATCCAATCAAGGCCTCGTTGGCGGCTGCTGGCATCAACGCGCCGTCAAGCTCAAGCGCTGCTTGCTCACGTGCCGTCGACGCTGAGGTATGAAGGCGTTCGGACATGAACGCTTTGAGCGTTTCGTAGTTGACACGTGTGACCGTGAGCCCTGCAGCCATGGCATGGCCGCCGCCTTTGACCAGCAATCCATCCGCCATCGCCGCGCGAACAGCCCCACCGATATCGACACCAGCGACTGACCGCAAAGACCCGGTCCCCTGCCCCTCCATGCCGGCTTCATTTTCCCATGAAATGACGCACGATGGGCGACGAAAGCGTTCTGTCAATCGCGATGCCACCAAGCCCACGACGCCTTTGTGCCACGTATCGGAACCAACCATCAAAACGGGAAGATCAGGTTGTTTCTCAACCATCCGTTCAGCGTCGGCCATGGCCTCTTCCAGCATCTCCGTCTCAATGGCCTTGCGTTCGCGATTAAGCTTGTCGAGGAGTGCTGCAATCTTTACCGCCTCGGTCTCGTCCTCGGTTGCAAGCAGACGCGCACCCAGCGCAGCATCGCCAATACGCCCGCCCGCATTGATGCGCGGCCCAAGAATAAAACCCAGGTGATAAGGTGTTGGCGCGCTATCCAAACCAGCAACGTCGAACAAAGCTTTCAGGCCGGTGTTGCCACGCTTGCGCATGACCTTGAGGCCCTGGGTCACAAACGCCCGGTTTAAGCCCTTCAATGGCACGACATCAGCAACGGTCGCCAGCGCGACGAGGTCGAGCAGATCCAACAACTGGGGAGCTGCGACACCGGTCTGATCGTAGTGACCAGCCTGGCGCAGAATGCGGTGCGTAGCCACAAGCACCATGAAAACCACGCCAGCCGCACACAGATGCCCAAGACCCGACAGACAGTCCTGGCGGTTGGGATTTACCACCGCAACGGCAGCCGGCAGCTTCTCGTCGGCCTGATGATGGTCGATGACAATAACGTCCGTGCCCAGGTCACCTGCAACTGAAAGCGGCTGAAAGCTGGTGGTGCCGCAATCCACCGTAACGATCAGGCGGGCACCTTCCTTGACGAGCGTTTCGATGGCGGCGGGATTGGGGCCGTAGCCCTCGAAAATGCGGTCGGGAATATAGATACGCGATGGCACTGCGTGATGGTCAAGGAAACGCTTCATAAGAGCGGATGAACAGGCGCCATCGACATCGTAGTCGCCAAAAATTGCAACCGGCTGGCGTGCCGTTACCGCTTCGGCCAGACGTTTTGCGGCAGTTTCCATTCCGGCAAGCGTGTCAGGATCAGGCATCAAGGCCTTGATGGTCGGATCGAGCACCGTCTCGACGTCCTCAAGGCCAATACCCCGGGCAGCCAAAACCCGGCCTAGAATTTCAGGCAGGTCATAGCGTTGCGCGATCGCATCGGCCAGTCGGCGGTCGTCACCTTCCAGCCGCTCGCGCCAGCGAAAGCCGCGCACTGACCGCATAACGCCGAGAAAAGCCTCGGCCGCAGAGTGCTGTTGAGATTTCTTGGACATGAGTTGCGTCGACATCCCCTTGTTCTAGGGCGATTCGATCATGTCCGACGCTACCGGGGATGTGTTTACTGGGGACGACGACGTATCTGTCACTCCGGTCTGTCACTCCGGCTGCTGGCTTGTGACAGACTTGTGTCTGGTGCGAATGCGCCGAACCGCACCACTGCGCGACCGCATGACCAGCGTTTCGGTTTCTGCAGCATGGTCGTGAAAACGTACGCCGGAGAGCAGAATACCGCTGGTGACGCCTGTTGCAGCAAAGATAACATCGCCGGAAGCCATGTCTTGCGCCGTGTACTTGCGGCTAATGTCGGTCAGGCCCATATCTGCAGCCCGCCTGCGCTCATCTGCATTTGCAGGCATCAACCGGCCCTGCAACTGGCCACCCATGCAGCGCAGTGCTACAGCAGCAAATACGCCTTCCCGGGCACCGCCAAGGCCGAAATAGATGTCGACACCGGTTTCACGCGGATCCGTTGTCCAGATCACTCCGGCGACATCACCATCGGGAATGAGACGGATCGCAGCACCAGCCTCACGTACCGCCTTTATGAGTTCGGCATTGCGCGCCCGGTCCAGGATACAGGCCGTGATTTGCCCAACGGGCACACCTTTGGCCTTGGCAAGCGCATTGAGATTTTCCGCGGGGGTGTTGTCAAGATCAACGATGTCGGCGGGATATCCAGGTCCGATGGCGATCTTGTCCATGTACATGTCTGGCGCTTTCAACAA